>DATGWP010000129.1:0-24005 GCA_035299425.1 Chitinophagales bacterium
ATAGCGAGGGGTTGCAATTAAGAATGGGGCCAATCTTTTTGCCACCTAACGGCCAGATAGAACAAGAGTGGATGCAACAGCAGGAAGTTAACTTCCCTTACCTTGCAGAGATTAGCAAAATTGATGGTTACATGAATCAGCAGTCGCATCACTTTTTGCTCTTTAAATTTACCGATTCTGCATCGGCTGCCATCGAGTTTAATAACCGCAATAAAACAATGGCGTTGGTGGATATTACTACGCTTACAACTTCATTTGACGGCGATAAGCAACTTACGGCATCATGGCAGGATGATGCAGAGTTTGTATTGCCTACCGGTACTGCTTTATTCTGGGATAAGAAGACATTTTTGGATATGAACTACCATACCAAGAATTACAACAACAACAATGTATTGCCTTGCGATTTCTATTTCAATATATACTTTAAACCAAGAAGCAACGCTACTATAGAAATGAAATCGCAGCTGGTTAACAATGCTGGTTTATTCCTTGGGAACGGTGTTTCAACAAAGGATTATCCCGACCCTAATAATGGAGATAATGCTAAACATACACGGTATATCTGGTCTATGGCTTCGCACGCGCACAAGTTTGCAACTGACTACGATTTATATGTACGCGATACTACCGGTGGTATGACCAAGATATACGAAGGTTTTATGGATTATACCAACGATGTTGACCTGGGTTACTACGCTTGGGACCACCCATCGCTTAAATACTGGCCGGAATTTTTGCCTGTTAAGTTTGGTAAACACAATGGCAACAATGCCGGTGTAGTTGCCCGCACTACCTGGAACGTAACCCAGCCTTTTGTTACTTTCGGTTTTACTACCAACGATGAGATGCAGTTGTTCTACTACATGTATACCGAGCGCAACCCATTGCTTGAAACAGGTGTAACCGAAACAACCGCCGATAACTTTAACTTTACAGTAATGCCTAACCCTATGAACAATAGCGGAAGCATAGTTTACACATTGGATACTAAGGCTAAGGTACAGGCTACTGTGGTAGATGTTACCGGTAAAGAAGTAGCTGTGTTAAGCGAAGAGAACCAGGACAGCGGTACTCACCGTATTGCCATATCTGATAACCAGAAGCTTTCAAGCGGTATATACTTTGCCCGCTTAACTGTAAACGGAACTACCTTCAGCAAGAAGTTTATTGTAACTGAGTAATCAGTTTTAAACCATATCAAAAAAGGGATGAAGCAATTCATCCCTTTTTTGTTTGTAGCCATGCCTGATAGCCAGCCATCTGTTGCTGCAAAGTGAGGGGACAGTAATTGCCCTTTTTTAAAAAGTGTCCCCCTTGCTTGGTTGAAACTATTTGAAATCCAGTATTTTACAAGTAGGGGGTGTCCCTGACATGAATGTTTGCGGGTGTCCCTGTTTTGCTGCTTTTCTATGTAACACCACCCCCGGAAAGGGCGGAGATTACAACTGTAACAGCATTACAAATACCAAACCTGTGCATTGTCCGCCGCAGGCGAAAGCCCAGCTGCAAACAGAAGAGTTGGGAAAGTGAGTGTACACAATAGCTGGTTTTTGAAAAGTGTACACCATGCCTTTTTGCAACACACTATTAATGAATTACATATAGCAACCTTGTGTACACCGAACCTCCAGGCAATGTGTATACCGACCTATTGAAGCCAAATAATCTCCTTACCCAAATCTGGTAATCTCATTACCAAATTCTGGTAATGCCATTACTCATATTGGATAGTTTTTTATTTGTAACGAGAGTATGGGTTGCAGGATTAGGGTTGCCCCAAACAGGTAATGCTATACATATAGAATGCTGCTTAATGTGAAGGTACTTCATGCAATGCAGAGGTACAACAAAGGCGAGGCAATGGCAATGATTATTTATTTTGTTTATTTACAGTAGATGAACAAGGGTTGTTGAATTTAGCGGGGTTAAATAATCCTGCTTATTAATTGTTCCGAATTGGGCTTCGCCACACCCGGAACAGCAAGGTAGCGTGAGAGACAAAGAAGCAAATACATTCGGCATAGCCGTTTGGTTATTCTTCGTAAAAGCAAAAGAGAAGCACCGCCAGGCACAAGGCAACCGCAATATGCTTCACATTTGCTTTTGCCCAACCCGACCCATTGTGCAGGGTATACTTTTTTAAAACCTGATTAAACTTTTCGTAAAATGCTTGGTCGAAAGGACATAAAAAATGTAATTTACATACCATGCAAAAAACACTTCTAGTTTTAGTTTGGAATCTTCTGATATTTCAAGCTGCATTTTCACAACTATCGCCACTTATTACCTGCTGGCATATAAATACAACTGATACCGGTTTTGCGGAGGCACTTACCAATGTTCAGCAGGTGAACTACTCATCTACCTATGTGTATGTAAAAACAGAAGACATTCCTTCATGGATTCCGATAGCATATGATTGGCCAAACAACCCGTGGTTTGCCGTGCCTATGAATTATCAATTTCGTTTTCGATTAAATCCCACACCTAATGTTGGTCCTGAAACCAAAACCGGATATGGACACATCGGGCTTTGGAAAAACGGATGCTCTATTTATAATCCTAAAGATGCCAAGAGTTATCAGGATTCATCGGTCTGGTTTCAAAACGCCTGGTTTTGGGAGCACTTAATAGCTGAAACATTCGATTCGTGTATTGGCCACCCGAATGGTTCAGGCGAATATCACACGCATGTAAGTCCTGCTTGCTTATATGATATTACTGATAGCGTTCAGGTTTCTCCTTTGATAGGATATGCTTTTGACAGTTACCCAATTTATGGTGGTTATGGATATTCCAACCCTTTAGATACCACTTCAGCAATTAAAAGATTGAAAAGCAGTTATCGTTTGCGGAACATTGCAGACCGAACGTCATTGCCTGACGGAACTGTTTTACCTCCCTCGAAGTATGGACCACCCATTGATACGAATACTACCAGTTTAAACCCATTGGATAATAGCCCGGTGGCTGCTCCGTTGGGCGCATACATGGAAGATTATGAATACGTGCAGGGGCTGGGCGATTTAGATGAACACAATGGCAGGTTTTGTATTACCAAAGATTACCCCAATGGCACGTATGCCTATTTCACCACTTTAGATTGGGTAGCCGATCACTACGACACGAGTATAAAACCGGTTTTCCCATTTGTAATTGGCACGGCCTATTATGGCGAAGTATATCCTGCTGATGGCAACACAGGTCCTAATTCGGGTTTTGTGGTTATCAGCGAACCCGTGACACCCTATTACGGTTTTACCACTTCGGTATCAGAAGTAATTAGTCCTTTGCGTGTTTCTATTTATCCAAATCCAACATCAAGCGGTTTAAATATTGACACAAGAGGTATAGAGGAAACAGAGACCTTACAATGTATGATATACGATTCGAAAGGTGAATTGGTAAATGAATTGACGCTGCAAAGCAATGCTGCGAATACTATTGATGGGCAACACCTTTTGAATGGTGTGTATCTTGTAAGAATCCAAACTGCATCGCAGTCAAAGAACTTTAAACTCATTGTGAGCAAATGAAAATTGGCAAAATACTATCAGCAGTAATATTACATGCGTGTTGTTTGTCGGCCGCAAATGCGCAAAATACGGTTGGCTTAACGCAATACACTACGGGCAACGCTAATGGCTACGTGTTGTTTTCTCCAATGACATCAACAAATACTTACCTGATTGATAAATGCGGTGAAAAAGTGCACGAGTGGAATACAAGTGCATACAAACCGGCTCTTTCATGTTTCTTATTGCAGGATGGTTCATTATTAAAAACCGGACAATTAGACAATCCATTTTTTGATGAAGGCGGCAGCGGAGGAATGATTGAACGCTTTGATTGGAATGGAACACTGCTCTGGAACTATTCTGTTTCAGACAGTAGCAATTGTCAGCATCATGATATTATGCCTTTGCCGAATGGAAATATACTTTGCATTGTGTGGGACAGAAAAAGCAAGCAAGAGGCAGTGTTGAATGGAAAGGATTCCAGCTATAACCAATCGCACCTTTTGAGCGAAAAGATAATAGAGTTGCAACCCATTGGAACGGACAGTGCTATTGTGGTGTGGGAATGGAAATTATGGGATCACCTGATTCAGAGTTATGACAACACAAAATTGAACTACGGAGTAGTTTCTGACCATCCGGAACTTGTGAATATCAATTATTTTCCGGGTGCAGGTAATTCGCCTGATTGGATACATCTGAACTCTATTGATTACAATCCTGTGCTCGACCAGATTTTAGTCAGTTCACATACATTCAACGAAGTTTGGATTATTGACCGCAGCACCACTACAGCAGAAGCAGCAGCACACAGCGGGGGAAATTCAGGAAGAGGCGGTGATATTTTATACCGTTGGGGAAATCCGCAGGCATATCAACGAGGTAATCCTTCCACAAAAATTTTTTTCGGACAGCACCATGCTACATGGATTCCGCAAGGTTATCCGAATGCAGGAAAAATACTTGTATTCAATAACGGGTTGAATAGACCCGGCACGTATTCTTCTATTGACATGATTGAGCCACCGTTAAATTTATCCAACACGTATGATGTGCCGGCATCAACTGCCTTCCTGCCAACAAATTTGTTCTGGACCTATACAGCAAACACACCTTCTGATTTTTACAGCAGTAATATTTCAGGCATTTATCCTTTAAGCAATGGTTCCTTAATGGCGACCAGCGGAACAAAAGGTCTGTTTTTTGAAATAGACTCTATGAAGCAAACTCTTTGGAGTTATGTTAATCCGGTTACAACTACCGGAATATTATCGCAGGGAAACACGCCTTCAAACAATTTAGTTTTTCGATGCAATTTTTATGAAGCTAACTACCCCGGATTATTCGGACAGGCATTAACGCCTCAGGGAGAAATTGAACTCAACCCTGCAACGCCATCAATTTGTGATACGTTTTTGACTGCTATCGAAATGTTTACAGACTATGCTTTCACTTCGGTTTACCCTAATCCGTTTACTACTCAACTTACCCTCTCAATTGCGGACAACGTGCCGGTAACAGTTTCTATTTACGACTTTCTCGGACACCAAGTATTTCAACAGTCATTCACAAACTCAACAACAATAGATACAGACCACCTTGTAGACGGCATTTACTTATATGAATTGCATAACGAGAGTGGGAGAGTGTCAAGTGGAAAAATGATAAAACAAACAAGCCGCTAACTTCGGTTTGCTTACCAAGTGTTCCGACAACAGGACAGCCCTGCTATCTGCCCCGCGGGCTTGCACTTCCTCGGACAGTGACTTTAGTTCCTCTGTAAACGCCCCCTTTTTTCCATCTCGGCGTAGGCATAATCTACACCCATTGTAAGACAACAAAAAAGGGATGCCACGGCATCCCTTTTAAATATAGTAGGTTCTAAATCTGTTATTGGTTGGCGTAAACCGAAACCGGCACGGTGTGCAGCCAGCTAAACACATCTTCGGCTTTGCCTGATTTGATAGAGGTTAAGCGCTCTTTAAGCTTGTTAGATATATCACGGGTTTCTAACGCAGGCAGTTCGTAGTTTTCACCTTTGTAGTGGAACTCGCCAATGTGCGAAAGCACGGCAGCAGTACCCGAGCCAAACATATCTTCCAGTTTGCCTTCGTGGAAGGCGTTTACTATCTCGTCTATAGATATATCGCGCTCCTGCACCACATAGCCTTCGTTTTCGGCCAGGCGGATAATGCTATCGCGGGTTATACCATCGAGTATAGTACCCTGGTCGAGGGCAGGGGTAATAATTACACCGTCGATAATGGCAAATATGTTCATGGTGCCGATTTCCTGCAGGTAGCGGTGGTGTATGCCATCCAGCCACAGTATCTGGTCGTAGCCCATGCGCTGAATTTCGCGGGCAGGCATCATAGCCGCACCGTAGTTACCGGCGCACTTGGCATAGCCTACGCCACCAGGGAAAGCGCGCACATACTTATCGTGTATATATACCTTAACCGGGCGGCTGTAGTAAGCACCTACGGGGCTTGTAAATATGGCAAAGCGGAAGTGCTCGGCAGGTTTAATACCTACAAACTCTTCGGTAGCAAACATATAAGGGCGTATGTATAGCGAAGAATTAGGTGTATTAGGTATCCAGCCTGCATCTATGCTTATAAGTTTGTCCATGGCGTTCATAAAAAGCTCTTCGGGAACTTCCGGCATAGCCATTCTATCGGCCGATATGTTAAAGCGGTTTACGTTTTTGCCGGGGCGGAAGATGATTGGGTTGCCTTCCGGGTCTTTTTCAGCCTTTATACCTTCGAAAATAGCCTGGCCATAGTGCAAAGCAGATAAGGCAGGGTGTATAGAGAAGTTGCCAAAAGGTACAATGCGGCAATCGTGCCAGTCGCCATCGTAATAGTCGGCAATAAACATATGATCAGAGAAATGTCGCCCAAAAGGAAGATTGTTAAAGTCAATCTGGCTAAGGCCCGATGACTTCGTTTTTTCAACGGTTATTTTGTATCCCATGTGTTACACGTTTTAGTGAGAGTCCGATACGAACAAAAATAGAATAACTTTCTATTTTGCCTTTGTTGTAACCGGTTATTTTTGAACATTTAATTAGCTTATCATATGCTTCAACTTACCAGTCCTTCGCTCATTTTTAACAAGAAAAAACTGTTTAAAACCGCCGTGGCTGTGGAAAACAGCAAAACAGTGGGTATTGAAGGTAAAGACGCTGCCGAAACGGTTTTATTGTTCACATCTGAGGCTGGCGAATTGTTAAAAGGAGAGGAGCGCACCCAATTGATGAAAATTGTGAGCGCCTGCAAATTAAAGGAAGATGATGTTGTGTTGGTAAATGCATCTTTTGCCAAAAATCTATCGCTTGCCTGGCTGCGCAAGAGCTTTCCGGTTAAAACGCTGATTGTATTTGGCGATATGGAGATAAGCAAAAACCTGAAGTTAAGAAAGCACTATGCCTATACTATAGATGGCGTGCAAATGCTTAAAAGCGAACCCCTGCAAAAGCTATTTAAAAGCGATGCCGATAAAAAGGCGCTGTGGATGGAGTTGAAGAAGGTGTTTGGGGTGTAAATCGCGGTTACTGGTAACGACTTCGAAAGTTGAAAAACTCCGGAAGTCGAGCACTGGGTCTAAGAGAGCTTTCGTTCATAATTCTCCCTCACATACTGGTTGATATAGGTGGTTAAGCCTTTGCCGGTGGCTGCCAACACTTTCATGGCATTTACATGCGTTCTACCGGGCTGTTTGTAGGTGTACTTGTAAACCGACCCATTTTTAAATTTAACGATTATGTAATCCCTACCGGTTTGGTATGCTGTAACACCGGTATCTCCCGATAGGCCTTTATACAGTTTCATACCTAAGTTAGCGCAAAAAGCGGGCTGGTTTCTATGGTAGACTTCCGAAGTTGAAAAAACTTCGGAAGTCGTATCCCCTAAACCGCGAGGCTTTATTCCTGGTAGCTGTTATGTATTGGCATATTAAATGCCTTAAGGTGATTATGAAAAATATCCTTCTGTTTCTTATGCTTCCAATAAGTGTAATGGCACAAACACTTAGCCCAACAGCGCCTATTCGCTTTTTAGCGCTTGGTGATTCATATACTATTGGTGAAAGCGTAGCGGTGAATGGCCGCTGGCCGGTGCAGTTGCGGGACTCGCTGGCGGTGCGGGGTATAGCTACCGATACGCTGAACATAATAGCTACCACCGGCTGGCGCACCGATAACCTTATTAGTGCCATTAGCAACAAAAACCTGGGCAACCAAAATTATAACCTTGTATCGGTGCTGATAGGTGTAAACAATCAATACCAAAACCGGCCCTTTTTGCAATACCAGTTGGAGTTTCCGGCTTTGCTGGACAGCGCTATCCGCTATGCAGGGGGCAATAAGAACCACGTGTTTGTGGTGTCTATTCCCGATTATGCTTATACCCCTGTGGGACAATCGGGCAACCCTGCACAAATAAGCAGCCAACTAGACCAGTATAATGCTTATGCAAAGCATATAGCCGATAGTATTGGGGTAAGGTATTTTGATATTACACCCATCTCGCGTCTGGGCCTGCAAAATACAGCGCTGGTAGCCGGTGATGGACTGCACCCCAGTGCTGTGCAATATACCGAATGGGTTAAGCTGATATTACAACACGTAGATAGCAGCCAGCTGCCAACCGGTATCAGTATTGTAAACAGTACGTTTGTGATGGGTGTATACCCTAACCCTGCAACCAGCGATATAGAAGTAAACGTGACCGGCGAGATACCTGCTAAAACAGGAGCCATAGAGATATACGGCCTAGATGGTAAACGGTACCTGCAGCAAGCGCTTCAGACCAATACAATCCGTTTATCCGTTTCAAATTTACCCGAAGGTGTTTACCTGCTTAAAGTAACTATGGGAGCGCAGCAAGTGGTGCGGAGGTTTGAGCGGATAAGGTAGTTGTGCCGGGTAAGAGCAAGCATCTATGCCTGCCTGCGGCACTGCTGATAATAGGCACCATACCATTTTTTTATCTATCAATTTAAATAATATTTAATGTATTGCTTTGCCCCGGTTGATACCCGCCGTACTATTTTGGGCTGAAACCTGAATCTTTAGCTGTTGGATTGCGATATGTTTAGGAGAATTTTGACTTTGAGTATCTTAATAGTTGCCGGAAAGAATCTGTATTTCGGATGTTTGCCTTGGTTTCTGAGATTGACTCACCTATCTGCCTGTTAATCAGAATGTTAAAATTTAATTAGAAGCATCTTTTAACTTGTTACAAGCCTAAAAGTATATGATTACTCTATATATTTGCTGCGTGAAGCAAATGAGGAGTTTGCGTTAGATTTCATTCGTGGTATTGTTAAAATGAAAAATTTGTAGCTTATTGGATAGTCCCCTCCGTCAATAATTTTTTCCACCCTACTTTCTCCGGTACAGACAGCTACCGTGGAACATTGTAACCATCATTAAAAATAACCTGAACAGCATTGCCATGCAATTAAACGGCATAGGCTTGTATGTAGTTGTATGAATTAAAAATTTATATATAATGAAAAAAATGTTTCTTTCTTTTCTGATAGTATTTAGTTTTACTTGTGCTTGCCGTGCGCAAACACCATATTTTATAGAAGATATTAATAGTTGCATCAATGTATATGATTCTGCCCGGCTGCAGGAGTTACCGCTACTTAGCCTGGTAGTAGCCAGTTTTGATGGTGGTTTTGATACCAATTTTGTGGCTATTGTTCAGCCCCAAAAGCAATTCAGGAAGATGCTTGACTATCCTTATCCTAACGATACCCTGCAAGGTAATTTCGATGATATGTTTGGATTGAATTTGGCGGATAACAGCAACTTTTGGACTTCGGCCGAGATTAACCCGGATGTAGAAGTTCCGCAGCAGCCTACCGGATTTGAGGCTATCTACACACTTGATAGTACGCTTGCTTTAATAAATACGGTTACTATGGATATACCGTATACCTACACCTATCATGGCACAAACTATAATACCAATATACTGTACGATGTGCATGATCACAATGGCTTTGAACTTAATGGCAAGGTATATATTCTTGCTATTGGTACACACCTGGAGTGGTACGATGCTGCTGCCAGCTGGATTGGTGCCGATAGCATGCGTGTGCGCTTTACCACGCTGCACATATTGGAGGCGGCAACCGGCAAAGAAATGGCCAGGTGGGAGCCTCAAAAACAAGGGTATACTTTAGAAAATTTCGGACTGCCTATTCATTTACAAACACTTCCGGGTGGTATTAAAATGTATTCTCATCCTCATTTAAACATTGTAGAGCCTCAGGTTGATACCCTGGGAGGCGTTTCTATTTATGCTTCCGCAAGGCATCCGGGTATTGTTAACAAGTTGTATTGGGATGGCGTAAGCGACACGCTGGCCCCCCAATGGATGTTCGGCCACCCGCCAAGGTTTAATACTCCTTTATACCTCAATACGGTAACTACCAATCAGTTGGATGCTTGCCATGGTGCAAGTGCCTATGTAAAAGGCGATACTACCTATATGGCTACGTATAATAATAACCCTGATATTGACAGCGTAGGTGGCACCCACCAGGTTTGGATGGTTTATAATAATACGGCTACGCTTGTGTGGCAGTCGCCGGATATTGGCGTGCGGGCTATTTGCAAGGGCAACGCAAAATGGAGCTACGACGGTAAATATTTACTAACCACGCATGGTAATTGCAATGGTGCTATACGCACGCAAGATGGTCAGGGAAATACCATAACTACTACCGATTATGAAAAATTTCAGATTTGGGACCCCTGGACGAATACAAAAATTGCGGGTATGTACCTTACCGGTAGCGTATATGTGGCTTTAATGCAATTTATTCCGTCGGACAAAATGCTGTCATTTACCCCAATAGATATTGTGATTACAGATTCGGTAAGGGTTAGCCATACTAACCCCGGCCACGTTTTCTATACTGTAGGGAATGTAAAATATTTTGAGGAAGAACTGGTGTTGCCAATAACCTATGCAGATACGCTTGATGTAATTTCTGCCTGGGTTAAAACAGGATATACCGGGGCCTGGCGCGTAGACGAGAAAAATGTTATTGTAAACACTGCAATACCGCAAAACTTAACAGGTGAACTTTTTCTATCAACGGTTCAAAACATAGAAAAATACAAACTACCACAAGGTTACAATTGGATAGCCTATAACATGGTGGGGGCTGTTGTGCCCGCCGACAATATCAATACCCCGGGACTTTACGTGCTGGAAGGTTATAGCCCGCAAAATACGCTGGCCTACCGAAAGAAACATGTATTTGTAAAATAGCTTTAGTGCTAAGCTAAAGTGCCTAATGGCAACCTGCGGCAGCAAGTCAATAGGTGCGGCTGATGAACAAAATACCCTATGTTTGCGGCCATGGATAAATCCCGCCGACATACCAAGGTTAAGCTGAGTGGTAAGCTAACCGATACCAATTTGTATACAAAAAGCAAGGCGGGAGGGAAGGATGAGGAAATCTTAAAACCCGGCACTAAGATAAAACTGGCCTGGCAGGTTACATATAAAAAGAAGTAGCGGGTAGCTAGCTTATTTTCTTCATATAAACGGTTGCAATTGAAATGTGAAACTCCATCTCATGAATACTCCCGTTTAAAAACCTGTAGATGCTCCTGTTGCCATCCGAACTTTTTATTTCTACAGTATTGTTATCAGGATGTTTTACCGTTGCAAAATCGCTTTCGGCCTCATAAAAAATGCGGTTAACGTTTTTGGGGTTGCTAAAGTAAAGTGATAAGATTGAGTAAACCGGCGTTTCTGCAAAGCTGCGCTTACCCCGGTAAGAATCTACATTATACTGTTTGCCATCGTAGGTTACGTTGGTCCACTTTTTTGTTTTACCGGTTTCTACTTGCCGGTAGCTGCTGGATAATAGTTTGCCATGCCGGTAGCGCACTTCGTAAAAGGTTTCATCGTTGCGCTCCATCCATAGTATTTTCAAATACCCTTTGGCGTGTAGCCTGTACAGGTCTGTGCTGTCATTTTCGCGGGTTTTACTAACCGTCATTTTGCCAAATGTGATACCAAAGGCAGTCATGTCAAAAACCATTTGCTGCGAAAACAGCGGCGAATAAATAATTAGAAGTAAGAACAGAGGCAGTTTGTTCATGTGTGGCGTGTGCTCGGTTTGGCAAAAAAAGCTAATAACTGTTGAATACGATAAGCACTGCTTAATTGAATTAATCGACGCAATATCTCCAACTTTTTTATGTTTACGCCAAATACAAACATAAACATGAAAAACATTTTGCTTGCCTCTATCTGCTGCGCTTTCTTAATTGCCTGTAACACTAAGGGTGGGGGCGTAACCAGCAAGGACATTGTAGGCAGCTACAGCGGCACTATTAAGCTGGATTCTATACCGCAGGGCGATGATGAGACTACCCAAAAAACTATAGAAATGCTTAAGTCTATCAAACTTTCGTACGATTTTAAAGAGGACGGCACCGGAAAATCGGCCGGCGAAATGATGGGTATGAAGAATGAGATGGATATTAAATGGGCATTGCAGGGTACCGATACACTTAAGTTAGATGTAAAAGGCCGGGAAGAAATTTACGTGTTGAAGAAGACAGAAAAAGGAATGGACTTATCTGCCCAGGGAGCTACTATTGTTTTATTAAAGCAATAGCCTAAAAGTTTAGGTGCTTTTTAGTAACAGGGTCCAGTTTTTCTATACTGTCTACCTTAGGGTTTCCTCTGTCTATTTGTATGTAGTATAGCTTTTCTATATAGGGCTTTTTGGTTTTTCCACCGTCCGACATATCGAACTTTATTATCTGCCCTACTACGGTAAACCGCTTTACACTTCTGAATATATAAGTGGTATGTGGTTTAGCATATACATATACATTGGGTAATTCTGCACCCTGCATAATACCCATAGGTTGAAGTTTAATAGAATCCAGGCGGCGGTACTGCGACTCAAGATATTTCCAGGGGAATTTTTCTTCGTTTTTCATGCCGCGGTAAATACTGTTTACGTGCCCTATAGTTACCGGCATATCGCGCTCCATATCGTAATAATAGCCTTCGGAACGCTCAGTTGAGCCTGTAAATGCGCCTAAAAAGTAGGCATCCAGCGTACGGCTGCCCAACATTCCGGCAACAGAATCGGCTATGTTTTTTGCTACTGAGTAACTTATCTGGTAAGCTCTTATTGAATCAAGATACTCTAAATACCTTGGGTCACGTTGATTCTCTACATACACTGTATCCTGAGCCTGCGAGGTAAAGTAAGAAAGACTTAGAACGAGAAAAACAATGTATTTCATTACCGGTATTAACTAATGGGTTTAAAATCAATCAATTTAACGAAACTCGTAAAACAAATTCACAATCTACTAATCTTTAGATTTTTTTAGGTTAATACAAAGGCTTGTATTTTACCGGTTTATCTTAGTGAGCGGACCAATAGCTTCTTCTTTTCCGCCTCTAACACAAAATCTGCCAAAAACTCAGCCAACCTTTTGCTCAGTAACTTTTGGTTGTGCCCGTAGTTGATGTTTACTTCGGTTTGGTTACCGTTTTTAGCGGTTGCCTGTAGCTGGAAAGTGTCGAAATACTTCTTAACTGTATCGGTGGCTGTTATCACCTTTACATTTCTGTGGCCTGTATGGTCATCAGTTATAGTAGTTAGCGATAACTTGCCATTAACAGTGCTGCTTAATTGAAAGGGCTTCGATTTCTCTGGCTTTATGGCCTCGCGGTTGTCAAAATAATATTTCCAGATGGCCTCTGCCCGAACCTCGGTGGTTGAGTAATCGAAACAATTGTCTTTTTTACTCAGGTAGCTTTTGCCTGCCTGGCGCCATAGTACATACACAGGTATGTAAGTATGCTTGGTATAGCACCAGTCTTTTTCATCTACCACAAAGGGTTGCCCGGTGGTCCAGTAATCTTCAAAAATGCAGATGGTATCTACTCCCTGGTTTTTAAGGTTGGTTGCAAAATCGTTTACCAGGCTATCTAAGTAATAGGGCGATGTATGCTGTGCCCGCGTATTAAAGCAATAGGTATTGAAAGATATGGCAAAAATAAACAGCAAACTCTTCATTGGGTATGTAGTGGGTTACAGTCGGTACAATTCTATTACGATGCTATAATAGCAAGAATTGCGGTTTGCAGGTTGGCTACTGCATTCAATTTGTTTGGTAAAATTAATAGTGGGGCAATTAGTATAGCATAAGGTATTTTGGTGTAGTATATAAACAGTCAGTGGTTTTTCAAAAGATATGGCACAAAATGTGCTAGGCACATGTCGTATAACCAATTTGGGGTGGACAACTTATTGTATATAAGTTGCTCAAGGGTTTTATAAAGTACGAACTTTGCCCCATTCAGGTTTAGATATTTAATAAAATAAAAAATGTAATGATGAAAACCACCAAACCATTTCTGCTGATGTTGATACTGCCTTTTTTACTAGGCTCGTGTGTAACACAAAAAAAATATGCCGCCCTTAAAAGCGACATGGATAAGTTAACCTCGGAACTGCATGCCTGCAACGAACAAAAGGCACTTTGTCAAAGCGACCTTAAAGTGTGCCAGGCCTCTTTAATGGGTAAACAGGATCAATACAATATGCTTAACGACCAACTGAATGATTGCAAATCGCAACGCGATAAACAATTGACCCAGGTAGGTGACCTGACTGTATTATCTAAAAGCGCTAACGACAATATCAACCAGACACTTTCTCAGTTAGAAAACAAAGACAAGTACATCCAGATGTTATTGGCGGCTAAAACCAAGGCCGATTCAATAAACCTGGCCCTGGCTGTTAACCTGAAAGGTGTGCTGAAAGAAGGCTTGGATGATAACGATGTAGAGATTAAGGTAGATAAGACGGTAGTGTTTATCAACTTATCAGATAAAATGCTTTACAACTCGGGCAGTTACACACTTACTGCAAAAGCTAAAACTGTATTGGGCAAAATTGCCACTATTGTTTCTTCGCGCCCCGAGGTAGATGTGATGGTAGAAGGCTATACCGACAATAAGGCAATCAGCAACAATTGCATAAGCGATAACTGGGACCTGAGCGTAAAGCGCGCCACCAGCGTAGTGCGTGTGTTGCAGAACGACTATAAGATTGACCCGAACAAACTTATAGCGGCCGGCCGTGGAGAGTATAATATACTGGCATCTAACGATACTGAAGAAGGGCGTTCTACTAATCGCAGAACGCGCATTATTATAATGCCTAAGCTTAACCAGTTTTACGATTTGCTGGATCCATCTAAGGCAGCGAAGTAAATTGCACTAAGTTTTGAAGGCCATTAAAGGCAGCTACTTGCTGTTTTTAATGGCCTTTGTGTTTCTCTATTTGTAGTCACCTTATTTTCAGCGGCGTTCGGTCATGCGATTTTTATGGATATTTATTGTGAAAGGATAATTTTACGCAGTGCGTAACCTGTGTTTTTCCCTGCTGTTTTTGTGTTCTGCCAGTGTGGCTGCTCAAACTTTAGCTTTTAATATCAAAGTGTTTGGCTCTGTAATAGGCCGAATGTATGTGTCGCGCAGCAACGAGGCCGATGGTAGCCAACTCTATAAAATAGTTTCCGATTCAAAGGCTAAGGTGCTATGGATAAATAAGACCTACCACTCCGATTTCGAGGCCAGGTATAAGGATGGCAAAATGCTTTCCTGCTCGCACCTGGAAAATGAGAATGGTAAAACCAAGCGCTGGGCTAAGGTTTATTTTGATGGCAAAGCCTATCAGGTGGACTCTGATAAGGGTAAGCGAAGTTTTACCGAGGCACCTGTTTACTGCGATATGAGCTTGTATTTTGATGACCACCTTAAAATAAAGAAGCTGTTTTACCTGGCCGAGGCAGATTTCAATACCGTGACCCACACAGACGCCAACACACTAGAGTTTAAAAGTAGCGATGGGCATAAAAACGTTTATTATTTCGAAAACGGAACCGTAAAAACCATGGAGTTTCACCTGGCATTGGCTACCGTTTATATGACAAGAGTCAACTAGCAGCAGTTACTTTTGGTTTTATTCTTGCTTATGGGTGGTCATGTTTAATTCACCCCACTCTGCTTCATTCCTTTTACTTAAATGTTTGTTTGGCTTCCTTGCGCTGTTTTCATGCAACGAAAGCATAGCTCAAACTACCCTCCCCGATTCGGTCCTGGCCAAAGTACAGCGGGTGTACCGCCAGCGGCAGATAAACATGCTATACAATGAAACCTACCAGCGCTTTGCCGATGTAACCTGGCTAACCGGCCCTTACTGCGAAGTATTAGGCCCACGGTATTATCTGCTTACGGGCAGCCTTCAACCCTATTTTCTTGTACTGGGAGCCAAGTGGTCGCGGGTGGCTATTTCGCTTGAGCCACGTGTAACGGTGCGTATTATGCGGGGAACTTCTTCCCCGGTTCGTACCCCCAGCTATAATCCCGGCACCACAGTATCTGTAAGGTTATTGAACGATACTGTGCATCTGTTTTATGCTACGGCATCCTTGTTCCATCACTCCAACGGGCAGGATGGACCAACGCTGGATACCCGCGATTCTACCGAACCGCGGCGTATGAATACCACCAACGGCAGTTTTGCCACCAATTATTGGGCTGCCGGTTTGGGTTACAGCCAGACTATAAGTGCAGGCAAACTGAGCTACGCCATGAACGGCAGGGTAGAAGTAGAACATCATGTTTTTGGTATAGATGAAGGCCTGAAGGGCCGGTTTGGTAATGTAAGGCTCAATATGAAGTTTACCAGTATTGCGCTGGGCAAATCGGTAGAAACTATCAGACTGGGTAAGCGGTGGAGGGCAGTGCTGCGTGAAGAAGAACTGGTAGAGATGTTCCGCCTCACCTTTGCGGCAACTTTTATACTGGATAAGTTTAATGGCCCCGAATCGAATAAATTTTACAGGCGTTTAAATGTAGAGGTAAAGGCCATGTACCGCATACCCGGTAGCCCAAATGTGTCGGTTTTTGCAGGCGGCGGTTACTATGGGCAAGACCCCTACAACATTTATTTACAGGACCATTATCCTTTTATCAGGATTGGTTTTGCCTCCGGCTTTTTTGTGTATCGCTTGTTTCCCGAAAGGATAAGAGTGCCCAGAAGCACTAAAGAAATTAAGCTGCGGACGAACGTGAAAGGTGGTAATTTGTAGTCTGCTAGTCGCAATAGCAGCCGACATAAACTTCGGCTACTATGTTGTTGCTGTAAACAATAGATAAATAGGTGAAATTATTTTTGTCAGTATATTGGCTAACAGCACCTGTATATCCTTGTTGGTAGTTCTTTGATGCCTTGCCTAATCTGGCTTCTACATGCGCCCGTGTTTTGCCAACTAGTGTTTTGTCTTTTACTATTTGCCGGCTCATTTTAATTGGACGCTCTTCCATCCAAATTTGCTTATTGAAGGGCTGATAATAGTTTGATTTAACAACATAGCGAGGTAAGTATATAAATAGCAGTAACACCCAGGTAACTGCACTTGGCAGATAAAATCCTATTCCCGCATATTTTTTGTCGGTTCTACGCAGCAGAAGTGCTATTGCTATAGTGCCTGTTAGTATTGCTATGAGGCTTAACAGTATTGCAAAGTCTCTTTCTTCTGGTCGCGTAATTTCGTCATACCCAAATAGATCAAAGTATTTTATGAAGAGGATGAAGTAACAACAGCCATTAATAACCAAAGAGAATACAAGTCCGCCAGTAAAAGTGATTGCATTGTTTAATCTATTGTATGATCTGTTCGCTTTGTTCATTAACGATATAGTAACTTAATTAACGCGCAATTTCAATTTTACGTATTTGCTTTTTGTTTATATCAGGTTAATGCACATTAACTCATCTTTCACTTTAATTTAACCACTAATAGTTGCTGGCCGGCGTTTAATGAACGTAATTTTGTATTGCAAAAGTACAAGTATTAGTTAACCTCATTAAACCTCCGCAACATGAAAACCATCAAACATACCTTAATGTTTCTTTTAGTAGTAAGCATTTTTGCCTCTTGCAACAAAACCGAGTTAGATAATTTAACGCCGACGAATAAAAATGGAGAGCACCGTTTGGCCACAGCCGGCGATTTGCCCAACAGCAATTTTCAGCCTGTAAGTTCTTTGGGCAGCACTAAATTGTATTACCAGCATCAACAATACACTGTGATGCTAAAAAATGTACCAGACGTAGATGCCGTAAACCCCGCGCCTACCAGCCTTGATCAGTTGTTTGTTTATGATGCAAGTACAGCTGCTCGCACATTAAAACCCATTGCACGTCAAATGGCTCCTGCCGGTGGTAGTGTTTTACAGTCGGTTATAATACATTTTAATGCCGGTATCGCCCCGCAGCAGTTTTATTCATCTTCCGAAGTATTTGCCGCGGCGCGTGGAATCCGACCTTCAATTACATTGGAGCCAACTGCCAATTATGTGCAGCTTAAGGCTTTTAATTCTCCGCAGCAAACCACCGGCGGTGGTATTGATGAATGATAGGTTTGGATGCTATAAAATGAAAAGGTCCGGAGGGTTAAACCTACCGGACCTTTTGTTTTATAACGCTAAAGAGTTTTACGCTTCAAACTCCTTAAGGCTCTTCTTGATAATAGCTATGCAATCATCAATCTGCTCTTTACTGATAACCAATGGTGGCGCCAGTCGGATAATATAGTGGTGGGTAGGCTTAGCCAGTAAACCGTTTTCGGCAAATTTTAGGCACAGATCCCAACCGCAATTTTCATCTTCAGTATTAAGCACAATAGCATTCAGTAAACCCTTGCCGCGTATCTGCTTAATCAGTGGATGCTTAATTTTTTCCAGTTCATTACGGAAATATTTGCCCAGGTAGAAGGCATTGTAAACCAGGTTTTCATCTTTAATAACCTGTAAGGCGGCCATTGCTACTTTACACGCCAGTGGGTTACCGCCGTATGTAGAACCATGCTCACCGGGCTTAATATTCATCATAATAGGGTCATCGCATAATACGGCCGAAACCGGCAATGTGCCGCCGCTCAGGGCTTTGCCCAGTATCAAAATATCGGGGCGAACTTCTTCCCAATCGCAGGCCAGCATTTTACCGGTGCGGCCAAGGCCTGTTTGCACTTCATCGGCTATAAACAATACACCGGCTTTTTCGCAAAGGTATTTTGCTTTAGCCAGGTAATTCTCATCGGGCACCATCACCCCGGCTTCGCCCTGTATAGGCTCTACCATAAAGCCACAAACGTCTTTATCTTCTAAAGCTTCACTCAACGCTTTCAAATCATTATAAGGAACTACCACAAAGTTAGGAACGAAAGGGCCGAAGCCTTTATAGCTTGATGGGTCGGTAGAGGCAGAGATAGCCAACAAGGTGCGTCCGTGGAAGTTGTTCTCCGGAACAATTATCTTGGCCTTGTTATCGGCAATGCCTTTCACCTCGTAAGCCCAGCGGCGTGCCAGTTTAATGGCGGTTTCAACGGCTTCTACGCCGGTGTTCATTGGCAATACCTTATCGTAGCCAAAGTATTCGGTAATATACTTTTCGTATTCGCCCAGGGTAGAGTTGTAAAAAGCGCGCGAGGTAAGGGTAAGGCGCTCAGCCTGCTTTTTCAGCACATCTATTATAAGCTGGTGGCAGTGCCCCTGGTTAACGGCCGAGTAGGCTGAAAGAAAATCGTAGTAGCGTTTGCCATCTACATCCCACATATATACTCCGCGGGCCCTGTCTATTACTACCGGCAGCGGGTGGTAATTGTGGGCGCCGTAGCGCTCTTCCAGTTCAATCAGTTGTTCAGCTCTTGATAGTTCGGTTGCTGTGGTCATATTTTAAATTTTGTTACCCTTTCTCTCTTATACGCAAAAATAGAAAACGGGTGTTGAAAAAAGATTTTGGTTATAAAATATGACTGAAAGATGACAGTGGTAGCGCGATGGTTGCGCCTAAAAAATAAACTGAAAATATAGTTTGAAACACATACTAAACCTGTTAAAGCTGCGTTTTGGAGCCTTTTATCATAAAAAATGGCTTATTTAAGGCAAAATTGGGCTTAATCCTTTTATTCCGCCTTAAATAGTTGTTTATTTGCACCCACGTTTTTAAAATCAACAACCCAACATGAACTTATTGGAAAAAATTCAGGCTATTGATGCAGATGTTGCCATTTTAAAGAAAGGCATAGACCGCGTTGTAGAAAAATACCCATTACCTATCGGTATTTTAGTACGCGGCAACAAATCAGGATTATCTGTTACCGTTGATAAAGATTTTGATAAAGTACCCGAAGGCGTATTTATACAAAAGAAGATAAGTCAAGCTTAAATCCCGCCTTACTTAGAAAAATATCTACACTCATATCCACCCACACTTTCATCAATGGGTCGGTATTGAGTATTAAGGCTACTGTATAGTGATTGTCGCGGAAACTTTGTAAAAGGTTTTCCGGCATTGTGTTGTGTATGTTGGCTTCGTAAGATACGATGAAGTCTTTGCGTTGCTTTTTATCAAAAGGCACAACTACAAATTCCCTCCAGTCGAAACTAGACCCGTCTTTTAACTCGATAGGCGCTTTGTATTCGCTGCTTAAATGATTGCGTAAACGTTTTGCTGCTGCCAGCGATGTTTTAAATTCTTCCATTTATACTGCAAAAAAATAATGTGGTTAAATACCTTTCAGCACGCAAAAGTATCTAAACTTTCATTTTTGACAATACTTCTTTTGTTTTCTCTAACATTTCATCGGTGAAATCGAGGTGCGTAACCATGCGCAACAGGGTGGGAGAGAAGGGCTGTACCCGTATATCCTGCAATGAAAGCCGCTGTGCCACATAGGCTGCATCTACCACCTCAAAAATTACAATATTGGTTTGCACCGGCAGCACTTTTTTTACCCAGCTAAGGCCTTTAATGGTTTTTGCCAGTTCTAAAGCGCGGTTGTGGTCATCCGCAAGGCGCTCAACATTGTTCTTAAGCGCATATATGCAGGCTGCTGCGAGCATGCCGCTTTGGCGCATACCCCCGCCCATTACTTTGCGCAATTTGCGGCTGCGCTTTATAAAATCCTTTTTGCCCGCCAGCACACTGCCTACGGGTGCACCCAGGCCCTTGCTTATACATACCGATATACTATCGAACATGCCGTGCAATGCCTTTGGCGACTCATCTAAGGCCGTTAAGGCATTAAATATACGGGCGCCATCCATGTGGTAGATAAGTCCCTTATCGCGGCAGAAATGGCTAAGGGCCTGCATTTGCTCTAAGGTATATACGGCGCCGCCGCCTTTGTTTACAGTATTCTCTATAGCTACCATACGGGTATTGGGCAGCCAATCGTGGTCGGGCAATATAAGTTCTTCTACCTGTGCGGGTGTCATACGGCCCTGGTCGCCATCCGTAAGGCGGATAGAAACACCGGAGTGGAAAGCCCAGCCCCCTGTTTCGTAATTGTAGATGTGGCAGATTTTATCGCAGATAATCTCATCCAGCGGTTGGGTATGCGCCTTTATGGCTATCTGGTTGGTCATGGTGCCGCTGGGGCAGAAGAGAGCTGCCTCCATACCAAACATATCGGCTACCAGTTCTTCCAGTTTTTTTACGGTGGGGTCTTCGCCAAATACATCGTCGCCCAGGGGGGCATCCATCATGGCCTGTTTCATAGCCTCACTTGGCTTAGTCACAGTATCGGAGCGTAAATCAATCAGCATGGGAAAGTATTAAGTAGATAGTATTTAGTAACTAGACAAATCCAGGGTTGCTATCCTATAGCCCCGTTTGTCAATAAATTTAAAAAGCGCAAAAACAGTCTTGGTTCGAAAATAATGGGAAATACAAACCCGAACAAGGAGCCGGTAAAGTGCGCCATGTGGCCTATGTTATCGCCCCCGCGTTTATCCATGTAAATGCAGTAAGCCAGGTAAAGCGGGCCAAATATAAATGCCGGTATGCCTATGGGGATAAAGAACAAGTACAACTTGCCGAAAGGGTTCATAAGTATAAAAGCAAACACCACTGCCGATACACCGCCGCTGGCACCCAGGCTGCGGTAGTTAGGGTTATCCTTTTGTTTAAACAGGTTCCACATATCGGCGGTAATTACCGTACCGAAGTACATGATGACATACAGCACGTGGCCGTTCATTTCGTATATCTGCTCAAATCCATTTTCTACGTAAGCGCCAAAACTGTATAGGGCAAACATATTAAAGAGCAGGTGCATGCCATCGCCGTGGATAAAGGCACAGGATATAAACCGGTGGTACTCCTTATTGCGCCAGATGCGGTAAGGGTAGAAAACCAGGTTTTCTACTAACTGCAGGTTATTAAAAGCCAGGAACGAAATAATGCACGTAACCGCTACAATCAATATTGTAATATTCATAAACGCTAAAATAAAAGGTTGCGCGACAGTTTATTCGTGGTGGTAAGGTTCGCCACGCAGAATGGTGAAAGCACGATAGAGTTGCTCGGAAAATATGGCCCGTATTATCTGGTGGCTAAAAGTCATTTTGCTAAGGCTTAGTTTGGCATTGGCGCGCTTGTAAACCTCATCGCTAAAGCCATAGGCGCCACCCACTACAAAAAATATATTCTTTACAGATTGATTGAATACTCCCTCGATATACTTGGCAAACTGTATAGATGTATACTCCTTGCCTTTATCATCCAGCAGTATTACAATGTCGCCGGGGGCAATTTTCTTGAGTATCAGTTCGCCTTCTTTCTCTTTTATCTTTTGCTTGTCCGGGGCCTTGATGGCGGCGTTGTCCAATATCAGCTCTTCAAACTTTGTGTAGTGATTAATACGCTTGCGGTAATCGTCGCAAATGCTTTTTACCTCCGGCGATGTTGTTTTACCGATAAGAAGAAAAGTTAGTTTCATATTTTCGCCACTCACAATTTAGCGCGCATGAAAATAGTAAAGCATAGTAAAGTATTGGTTTGCCTGGTTATGATAGGCTTTTTGCTGACCGGTTGTAAAAACAAATCGGAGCTGCTGCTACGGACCTGGGCAGTAAACAACCTGAAATACTCGGCCGAGATTTCGCCGGAGAAACAGCCCGAAATTGACCGGATAGTAGAGGAACTGCGCAATACCTTCCGTATTACCTATAATGCCGATGGCACCTATAATACCACTACTGCTACCCAGCAGCTTAGCGGCAAATGGAAACTGAACTGGAACTCATCGGTAATTACATCTACCGACCAAAGCGGCGACTCGAAGGAGTTTAAGATTTTAGAATTGAGCGAAACGAAGTTTAACTTTAAGGCTGTAGACCAGGCCGGCGAAGTTGAGTTTGAAATGATACCTGCAAAGGAAACGAAATGAGAAACCGGTTAGCATTATTGTTGGTTACTGTGCTATTGGTATTTGCAGGATGTAGCAACAAACCCAAGACGGATATTGAAGGCCTGTGGCAATTGCAGCAGCTTGAAATTAACGGCACCGTAATAACTGAAAAGATGCTGGGCAAATGGACCTGGGAGTTTAAGGGAGGCGGCAGATATGAAAGTAAAATGGGCCATACGGAAGAGGAGGGCACCTATAGCGTAGAAGGCCAGATGCTTACCTTAAAATCTGAAACTATGGATAAACGGCCTGCCCAGGTAATGACAATACTTCGCCTTGATTCGGTGCAGATGGATTTAAAGGCTTCGGATGAAAAGAACAGCAGCTCGCTGAGTTTTAGAAAAGTACAGAAGTAATTACTTCTCTAACTCATCTTTCATCTCTACCAAAAAAGCCCGTACCTTTTTTAGCTTATCTACCAGCAGTAATTTCTTTTTCTCCTCTTCAAATTTTGATTTAAGCTGGGTTTGGGCGCCGTCCAGTGTATAGCCTTTTTCTTTAACCAGGTGATAAATAAGCCTAAGCTTTTCTATATCTTCCTTGGTGAAAAAACGGTCGCCCTTGGCATTTTTGCGGGGCTTGATGATATCAAACTGGCCCTCCCAATAGCGCAACAGCGAGGCATTAACATCCAGCATGGCGGCTACCTCGCCTATGGAGTAATATAATTTTTCTATCTCTTTTTCTTTCCAGGGCATTATAACGCGGAATTTGGAAACCGGAATACGGAATTAATACAAAATACAACGAGCATAATAGGTTATGATTTACGAGGCCCGCCTCTTGAAGTGTTTATGGATGTCACAATTATTTTTAGTAGTTCTTCTGCCTCTGTATGAAGCTTTTGTGTTTCTACTTTGGCGTAATCTGTTGTTTCTAATATTATTTCAAGCCAAAACATACACTCATCACTTTCTTCTTCACAAATACCCAGTTTGGCAATCCATTCAGCATCCGATCTTCCCCGGCAAGCAGCGCGATAATTCGCACCCACTGAGGTTCCTGACCTAATTAACTGCTTGCCCACGGTAAACTTTATGTTGCCATTAGGCATCGCTTCAACATACTTAATAACAGCAACCGCAAAAAGCTTAGTCCTCAGTTTTAAATCCCAGACCTTTTCCGCCATACCAATGGATTTTATTACT
>DATGWP010000130.1:0-20170 GCA_035299425.1 Chitinophagales bacterium
TCCCTATCTAAACTTCTAAACTGTATAGCTTCGGCCAGGTGCTCTGTTTTAATATCAGGGCTACCGGCCAGGTCGGCTATGGTGCGGCTTACTTTAATTATGCGGTTATAGGCTCGGGCGCTCAGGTTTAGCTTTTGCATAGCGCGGCTAAGCAAGTTTTTGCCTGCATCCGATATTATGCAAATCTCTTCTACCATTTGTGGTTCCATCTGTGCGTTGCTGTATAAATTCTCTTTACCTTCAAACCGTTTGGCCTGTATTTGGCGGGCTTGTATCACCCGCTCACGTATAGTTTCGCTTTTCTCAAATTTCTTATCGCTGCTAAGCTCGTTGAACGATACCGGTGTAACTTCTACATGCAGGTCTATACGGTCCATCAGCGGCCCCGAAATTTTGTTCAGGTATTTCTGCACTACGCCGGGGGCGCACACACATTCTTTATCAGGGTGGTTATAAAAGCCGCAGGGGCACGGGTTCATGCTGGCTACCAGTGTAAACGATGCCGGATATGTAACCGACATTTTAGACCGCGATATAGTCACCTTGCGCTCCTCCATAGGCTGGCGCATTACTTCCAGCACGGTGCGCTTAAATTCGGGTAACTCATCTAAAAACAATACCCCATTATGCGCCATCGATATCTCGCCCGGTTGAGGGTTGCTTCCTCCTCCAACCAACGCCACATCACTCACAGTATGATGTGGTGCACGGAAAGGCCGCTGATAAATAAGCGATGAGTTTTTACCCAGTTTGCCTGCTACCGAATGTATCTTGGTGGTTTCTAATGCTTCGTTTAGGTTAAGCGGGGGAAGAATAGTAGGGAACCTTTTGGCCAGCATGGTTTTGCCCGCACCGGGTGGGCCTATCAGTATTACATTGTGCCCACCGGCAGCTGCTATCTCCAGTGCGCGCTTAATATTCTCCTGCCCCTTTACATCCGAAAAATCGAATTCGCTTTTAAGTATGTTGTTTTCAAATTCAGCACGGGTATCTACTACTGTCGGTTCTATTTTTTTTGTACCTTCTAAAAACTCAATAACCTCTTTCAGGTTATCTGCGCCTATCACATCTATATTATTTACAATAGCAGCCTCGCGTGCATTTTGTTTGGGCAGTATAAAGCCTTTAAATTTTTCTTTACGCGCCTGTATCGCAATCGGCAGCGCACCTTTAATAGGTAGCAGCGAACCATCCAGCGATAGCTCGCCCATAATAATATACTTGCTTAATTCTTCATTGGCTATTTGCCCCGATGCTGCCAGCACACCTATAGCCATGGGCAAATCGTACGATGTTCCTTCTTTGCGTATATCGGCCGGCGAAAGGTTAATAACCACCCGCTGCCTCGGCATATTATATCCCGATTCTTTAACGGCCGTTTCTATACGGAACAACGACTCCTTTACTGCATTATCGGGCAGGCCTACTGTAAAGTAATTAAGTTGCCCGCCTTCCGCACTTACCTCTACTGTAATAGTAGCGGCATCTACTCCATATACTGCACTGCCATAAGTTTTTACCAGCATAACCTTATACTCCTTTCATTTTTTTGTAAGCCTCTTTAAATTTTACCAGGTCTTCATTACCCGGTTCTACCATTTCATATATCGGTATTATTTTATCCAGTATCTGCACGTTGTTTTGCTGTATGGCCGAGTTGCAATATGAATAGCAACCTAACGATACATAACCCAGCAGGCGCTCCATCATCGGGTTCTCCTTTTGCTTCTTCTTCATTTCCGCTATCTGAATTTTCCACCAGCCCAGGTCTTTGGCTTTCATGCTTTCTTTTAGTTCGGCGCGCAGGACACTTTCTGTTTTCAGGTCACCTTTTTTCTTTTCATCTACTGCTATTAGCTTTCCTTTTTCTATAGTGCTAAAGGGGTAAATAAATGCAGGTTCAAAATAGGCAGCGGGCACCCACTCTTGCTTGCCGGGCCACTCTACCAGTTGCGTGTGCAGGTTAGCCGGCATAGTTTGCGCCGAAAAAAGTACCACATTAGAATAATTCAAATCTTTAGTACCGGCAAACCCAAGCATATCTACCGGGTGGTTGGCCGGGGCCAGGTCAGCTGTTGCGCCTATATATACTACCTGTGTTACTGCGCTGTTATTATAGGCGGTTTCTATAGCTCCTTTTGCTCCATTACCATAGCCACATAATGTAAGCCGCTTTTCATCTACACTAAACCGCTCCGAAATTTCTTTTACCAGCCTATTGGCTACAGCAGTAGCTTCGGGTGTAGTAAATTTTTTGCTAAAGTTATTAGAGCCTGCAAGAATATACCCGTGCTTATCGGCCAGGGCACTGTACATTTGTAATGGTAGTGCACCTTGCCCGTATATATCTAAAAAAATGATAGCCGGATACTTTACTGCCTTGTCATAGTTTTTAGGCAGGTACAAGGCAAATGATTCGGCACCATTACCGGCAAGCGGCACCTGGTTATATATCTTACCCTGCTCAAAACTATCTTTCGGGTACACCACAGCCACTTCGGCAGCCTGCGCTACCGGTTGCTCTGTCGCCTCCTGCTTTTCAGTTTTTTGGTTGCAAGCCACCATTATGGCGCACAATAAAACCACAAACGCAGCAAATGAAAAAGAGCGCAGAGCGGGGGTAAATTTAGTTTCCACGTTTATTATTTTTAGTAGGTCGTAATTGCAGTAAAAGAAATAAAAAAAGCCTGAATCAATCAGGCAATTTCATAAAACGGCTACAAGTAGTATACCCTTCGCTATCTGTTAATACAAACTGGTATGCACCTGCTTTAAACTCACTTATATCAATAGGTTGCGTGTTGGCAGATATGCTGTAGTCCGCTACAGCATTGCCCTGCGCATCGTACGCTTTTAAACCATACCTGCCGTTATAGCCCGGTATGCGCACAATTATTTCTGCTGTGCTTTTACCGGTGTCTATACTAAAAGCATGTACTACACCTGCATGAGGGTTGCAATCCCTTTTAATCGGGTTCTTTTCTACGGTGCCTTTAGGTGATAAATCCTTACCCACCAACGCCGGATGATCGGGAAGCAGTATCTCGGTTTTAAATACCGAATTAATAACAAACGGAGGAGGGGCGCCCTGGCTCACCGGTATACCACCAAGACTTATAGGGCATATATACTGCCATACAATATTCTCCTTCTCATCAATTTCAAAAAAACGGCCTTCGTTACCATTACATATACGCACATGCCCGTTAGGTAGCAAATCTGCACTTGAAACCCTGCGGCTAAAAAATCTTCCGCGCTTGTTGTTTTCATTATATACCCAAAGGCTGATGGCGTTATATGTGCCGTTACTTTGCATCGCATATTTACCTTCGTTATTCTTTTCCGGCAACCATGTTTCTATGGTTGAATATTGCCCCTCGGGGCGGGTGGTGCCATTATTAAAAACCATAATAGCATCCTCATATTTGGTTCCGCATTTTACCCAGCGGGCATCATGCTGGTAAAACAATTTTACATCGGCCGCTGTACCCCGGTTGTAGGCGGCCGGGTTGCCGTACCTGAACAGTAAACCGCTTTTGCTGTTGCCTGTAGTAGCTGTATCATGGTCTATTATCCATACCTCGCTATAGGCACGCGAACTTACCATCACCTGGTTCAGTTCGGCATTGTAGTCTACCGAGTTAAAGTGAACCCAGCAGGGATGATCCACCTTATTATAATTCACATCAATTTTTTCCGGGTGGTCTGCCACTATACCATAATTAGCTTTTGTGCTATCTAAATCCTGCACAAGGTGGTCCCACACATCCCACTTCCACACAATTACGGCGCTATCTACACCCACAGGTTTAAACTCAATAAGTTGCTCTGTCCACATGCCTTTATGGGGCATATACTCAGGGCTTCTACCGGCAGCCAGCGCTTCCTGCGTAGTCTTTAGCTCCCAAATCATCAATAAAATATTGCCATTGGGCAACAGGCACATATCATGGTGCCCGGTATGCATGGGCGATGAATAGTTATATCCCCATTTAAGCCTACCATCCCAGTCTAAAATTTCAATACGGCCGCCAAGGCCGCCTGCATCATTAAAATTATCATTGTCTATTCTGCCTGTTCGTACCAGGTCGCCATTATTCTTCAATTTAATACCCTGCCCGGGCATAAAGTCCGTATTCCACTCATGCACTAAATCGCCGCAGTTATTTATCAGGTAAACGTTTTTAGATGCCGCCGGCGAAAACAAAGTATAAGCATCTGTAACTTTATCCGATGTATAGGTTAGCCCTACGGTAACTTTCTGTGCATCTACCGATAAACGCAGCATTACAATAAGAAAGAGTAATCCCTTTGTTTTTGGCATACTCAAATGTTTGTAAAAAAAAGAGGCTACCCAAATGAGTAGCCCCTTTTCTTTTCAATTAATTACAGGTACTATCTTTCAATCACCAGGCGCTCTACAGAGTTTACTTGCGGGCCGCTCAGGCGGATAAAGTAAACACCGGTGGCATACTCTGTAAGGTTCAATACAAATGTATTGTCTTTAAAGTTACCTGTGTTTTTGGTCATTACTACCTGTCCGGCAATATTTACAAGTTCCATTTTCAATTCTTCAGCCTTGTTCAGGCTTATTTGAATTTGAACAGAATTGGTAGCCGGATTAGGGAATACGTTAAACATGTTAACTTGGCCTACAGTAGCTATACCTACAGGTATAAGTGTGTAAGTGGCGGTAGAACTGCACCCATTATCGTCGGTTACAGTTACAGTGTATGTACCGGCTGCTACACCCGAAATGTCTTCGGTAGTAGCCGAGTTGCTCCAGTCGAAAGTATAAGGGGTAGTGCCGCCTGCTACAGTTAAGTTAATGCTGCCGTTGCTGCCGCTGGTAGGGTCGGTAGTTACACCGCTTACTGTCAGTGCTGTTGGTTCAGTTATAGTAGCGGTAGCGGTGGCTGTGCAACCGTTATCATCGGTTATGGTTACGTTGTATGTGCCCACAGCTACATCAGTCAGGTTCTGGCTAGTGGCCGAGTTATCCCAGCTGTAAGTAAATGGAGAAGTACCACCGCTTACAGTTAAATCTACATCACCATCGGTGCCGCCGTTGCAGGCTGCATTGGTAGCAGTAGCAGTACCGGTAGGGCCGGCTACTGTAGTTACTGTAACATCAGCAGTTGCCGAGCATCCGTTATCATCGGTTACAGTTACCTGGTAGTTGCCTGCGGCAAGCCCGGCTACAGAGGCTGTTGTTTCTGAGTTAGACCAGTCGTAATCGTATGGCGATGTGCCGTTGGTTACGTTATCTACTGTGGCGCTGCCGGTGCTAGCCGAGCAGGCTGTTTCGGTAGATGAAGTAGCCAGTGTAAGTGCTACCTGGTTGGTAGTTACAATAGCAGCATCGGTACCGGTGCAACCGTTAGCATCGGTAATAGTTACATTGTAAGTGCCTGCAGCAAGGTTGGTGATAGCAGCAGTGCTTGCACCGTTCGACCAATCGTAATCGTAAGGGGCAGTACCGCTGGCGCCTGCCGCAGTAGCAGTTCCATCAGTAGCCGAACACGTAGCAGGTGTTGCTGTTGCATTTCCGTTTAGTGTTACCACATCTGCAACTACGGTTACGCTGGCAGTGCCGGTGCAACCGTTATCATCTGTCAACGTTACATCGTAAGTATTTGCAGCAAGGTTGCTGGCAGTAGCTGTGCTGGCACCATTCGACCAATCGTAATCGTAAGGCGATGTACCGTTAGTAACCGTTACTGTAGCCGAACCATTGGCTGCGGTGCATATAGCATTAGTTGAAGATGTAGTGGAAGTTAAAGCCACTGCATTGCTGCTAACAGTTACACTGGTAGTACCGGTGCATCCGTTATCGTCGGTCAACGTTACGGTGTAAGTGCCTGCCGCCAAGTTTGCATTGGTAGCCGTAGTGGCACCATTCGACCAATCATACTCATAAGGTGATGCGCCATTGGTAACTGTTACCGTAGCCGAACCATCAGCCGCGGTGCAGGTAGCATCGGTAGAAGATGTAGTAGACGTTAAAACTATTCCATTGGTGCTTACAGTCACACTGTTAGTACCGGTGCAACCATTGTCGTCGGTTAATGTTACCGTATAAGTACCGGCAGCAAGGCTGGTAATAGTAGCAGTGCTTCCGCCATTCGACCAATCGTAATCATATGGTGCTGTACCATTAGTAACCGTTACACTTGCCGTACCATCTGCTGCTGAGCAGCTTGCATCGGTAGCTGATACCGTAGAGGTTAAAGCTACAGCATTGCTGCTTACTGTTACACTGTTAGTACCGGTGCAGCCGTTGCCATCGCTTAATGTTACGTTGTAAGTACCGGCTGTTAAACCTGCATTGGTAGCGGTGCTGGCCCCGTTCGACCAATCGTAATCAAAAGGTGAAGTGCCATTAGTAACCGTTACTGTAGCAGTGCCATCAGCTGCGGTACAGGTAGCATCGGTAGATGACGTAGTTGATGTTAATGCTACTACGTTACTGTTTACCACGGCGCTGTTAGTGCCCGAGCAACCGTTATCATCGGTTACCGTTACCGTATAAGTGCCGGCTATTTCATTGGCAATGGTAGCTGTTATTTCTCCGTTCGACCACAAATAGTCGTATGGCGATGTGCCATTGGTAACCGTTACTGTAGCAGTGCCATCAGCTGCGGTACAGGTAGCATCGGTAGATGATGTAGTAGAAGTTAAGGTAACAGTGTTTACTGTTACAGTGGCTGTATTTGTTCCCGAACACCCATTGGCATCTTCAAGAGTTATCGTGTAGGTGCCTGCAGCCAAATTGCTTGCAGTAGAAGTAGTGGCTCCGTTGCTCCACAGGTAAGAGTAAGGCGAATTTCCGTTAGTTGCCGTAACCGATACGCTGCCATCAACGGCAGTACAAGTACTTTGGGTAGCTGAAGTAGTAGAAGTTAATGCTACTGTATTGGTAGCTATAGTAGCTGTAACTGTAGCTTCGCATCCCAGGTTATCAGTAATAGTTACTGTATAAGCACCTGCCGCACCCGTTACAGTTGAGTCAGTGCTGCCTGTAGTCCATTCATAAGTATAAGGGGCTTCGCCACCGGTGGGTGCTACAGCTGCAGTACCATCGGCTGCAAGGCAGGTGGCAGGTGCTGTAGTAAGGTTAGGTGCTATAGTAGGGCAAATAACCGGGCGTATAACATACGCTCTTTCAAAACTAGCACCAAAATCTTCATTGTTTGCCCACCCTGCCATAGGATTTGTAGGCCAGTCTACCCAGGTACGGTTAGGTGTATAAATATCCATTGTTAAGCCAACCGACACAGTAGAATCAAATTCAATAGCTGTAAATGCATAACGGCCGGGTGCAAGGGTCACATTACCGCCATTAATAGGTAGTGTATAAAGGCCTGCCGCATTATCTACATAGGTTAATGTATCGGTAGTAGCCACAATAGCATTAGGCACACCACCACTCATATCCCATATAACAGCACCTAGCCTTTCGCCAGTAAATCCTTGCGTATAATATATTTGTATCGAACCTACAGTAGCAGTGTTTTCTATCATAAAATCCTGGCCCAGGTATCCTCCGTTGCCGGAGCCTATGCCCAATGCTTGTACTACTGTACCGTTATCGCGTGCGTATGTAGCATCGGTAATATTTACAAAAGTAGTGTCTACACTGTTAGCAGGTACCTGGTCGGTAGCTGCCATAGTTACGTCATAAGCTACCGTGTAGATATCTGCCACAGTAGGTACAAAACCGGTCAGAGTTAAGTTTACAGTGGCACCGGCAGCCAGTGGCGTAGCAGCGCTGCTGGCAGTGTGCACTAGTGTATTGGCACTGTTATATACATTAGCTGTAAGTACCACATTGCTGGCAGCATTTGTTCCATTGTTACGCACCGTGCTGCCCAGGGCTATACCACCCGCAGGCACCTGCGAAACCGGCGTTAATGTATACTCCGATTGTAAAGACGATACTATTTGTACATCATCTGTAATTACTACTTCTACACTTACATCATCTATCAGCAATAAGAATTTATCAAACGAATTGTTTCTGAAAGCGATATACACCGATTGTCCGGCATAAGCATTCAAACTTACCTGGCGGGCAGTCCAGGTGGTATTTTCAGCACCAGTGCTAAACAATACTGTAGAGTTGGTTATTTGGTTTCCTATAACACCTGTACCACCGGTAGGGGTGTTTGGAGCAGTCATTATTCTCACTTCGTAACCATCGCGGTAAAGAGCATCATAAGTTACAGCATTCCACTTAAGCACAGCGCCCGCAGGCAATGGTCCTATAAGCGGTGTCCACATCCAGTCGTTAGATGTAGTGGCCGGAACAGTCCACGATGTTGAAAAGGCGGTAGAGTCGGCTACGTTAAAAGAAAAATCTTCTCTGCGCTCCCAGGCTTCGTTTACATACGCAACGTTGGCAGCCGGAGTTCCGTTATCTACGTTACGCAAAAGCCAACCGGCCGGAAAGCTATACGTACCCGCGCCGCCGGCTGTAGGGCCGCCTACACCGTCAAAATCTTCCGAAAAAATAGTTTGTCCTTGCGCATAGGGGGTAAATAACACTAAAATGGCAAGAACCAGTTGTAAAATACGTTTCATATCTGGTGGTTTAGAGTGATTATTAACACCAAATATAGAAGTCCATTTATTAAAAACGAAACGAAAAAAAACTAATAAGTGTGCATTTCAATACAAATGTCTAATAATCAGGGCTTAAAATCCGGATTGGCAGCCCTGCGTTTTTTTACACGGTCATATAAAAACGAAATTGGATTATAAAACTTAGCCTTGGGGGTTACACGTGAGTATTTGGGTGGGGCTATGCCTGCTATCTGTAGCTTCTCTTCCTTGTTATCCATAAAAGCATCAATAAACTCCTCGCGCGATTTAAAAGGGTAAATCACCACATCTTTCAGCTTTACAAAATCATGTATCAGCTGCACCTCCATAGTATAATACATACTCGAATCTATATCGCTTATATGTAGTATCTTACCTATATATCCCATAGAGGTAAACTTAAGCGTATCTGTTTTGTATACATACAGGGTAAAGTTACCCTCGTTATCGCAGGTTATTCCCTTATTATTCTTTGTAAAAATAACATTGGCATAAGGCACGGCCGCCTTGCTTTGCACATCTATTACTTTGCCCTTTATCAAAAATTTACCGGCGGTGTAGTCGTAGTTTAGCTGTGCCCAGCAAACCGCAGAATAGAGCACGCAGAGTATCGACAGCACCATAGCCCTGCCTGTATTTGCCTTTATCTGTGTAACCTCTTTTCTCATCCGTATAATCTAACCGTTAGGTAATCTGCGTAATCAAATGTAACTATCTGTGCAATCAATCCCGTAGCCATAAAAATAAAATCCCTGCCGTAATAAACGACAGGGATTCAATGTTGTTGTGAAAATTTTAGCTTTTCTAATCTTTCTTTTTCAGAAAATAATTAGGCTTCAGCTACTACTTCAAAGTTTACAGTCACTTTGTGGCTTTGGCCCAGACCAACTTCGGCAGTGTAAGCACCCAGGTTCTTAACTTCGCCTTCTACGATGTTAATTTTTCTGCGGTCTACTTCTACCTGCAATTGGTTCTTTATAGCTTCTGCTACGTGGTAAGCCGATACGCTACCAAATATTTTGCCGGTAGTACCTACCTTGGCAGCTATTGTAAGCGGGGCCGATGTTAAGCGGGCAGAAATTACATTGAATTGCTCCAGTAATTTGGCTTCGCGTTTTTCGCGGGCCAAAGTGCGGCCTGCCAATTGTGCTTCGGTGCCGGCATTCTTTACTACTGCAAATCCTTGTGGGATAAGGTAGTTAAGGCCAAAACCAGGACGAACTTTAACCACGTCATCGGCGTAGCCAAGCTTTTCTACATCTTTTATAAGTATGAGTTCCATTGTTTAATCTTTAATTGGGTTAACCATTTTATTTCAAAAGATCTGCTACGTATGGCAGAATCGCAATATGACGCGCACGCTTGATAGCCTGTGCAATTTTGCGCTGGTATTTTAGCGAGTTACCACTCAAACGGCGTGGAAGAATCTTTCCCTGCTCGTTGATAAACTTCAATAAATACTCAGGATCTTTGTAGTCAATGTATTTGATACCGTTTTTCTTAAAGCGGCAGTATTTTTTCTTAACCAGGCCAATTTTGGTCGCGGTTAGATATTTGATGCTATCGTTTGGTTTCTGTGTGCTCATACGGTTGCCTCTTTTTCGGTTTTAACTTTTTTGTTTCTTCCTACCAGTCCGGCGCGCTTGTCGTCGTTGTACTTAATAGCGTACTTGTCAAGCTTTACGGTCATAAAACGCAACACGTTTTCGTCGCGGCGGAATGCCACTTCTAAAGTGTCTACGGCTTTGCCCGTGCCACGGTATTCTACCAGGTGGTAAATTCCGGTGGTCTTCTTACCAATCTGGTAACGTAAATTCTTCAGTCCCCAGTGTTCTTCGTGAACGATCTCAGCTCCCTGGGACTTAAGTAGCTCAACATAATTGCTGATGCTCTTTTTGGCGTCATCTTCCGATAACACGGGAGTGAGAATAAATACTGTTTCGTACTGTGTCAGCATGTTTCTCTGCTTTTTTGGGTTAATTAATATTCCGCTTAATTTTTAAAGCGGGCGGCAAATATAATAGAATAATGCAAACCCCCAACCTATCGGTAATTCTTAAATGCTGAACCACAGCCTGGTACTTTGGCGGGATTTTTGGCAGGAAAGGGGTAAATATATGCATTTATGAAAAAATATGCCGTTTTAGCCGCCTTTGCCACCTTGCTGTTTGCCAGCGGTTGCCAGCGCGAAGTGCTTGATTGCGAGGCCAATAGATGGGGAATTTTGCGATTGAGCAACACCAGCAGCCAGAACGTGCGCGTATATATAGATGATGTGCTTTTTGCCGATCTGCCCGTATATTCCGAAATTGAATATAACCGCATTGCCTCGGGCTATCATTATATATATGCCGAGCAGGTAAACTCGCAACTAACCTGGGAGAACTACGTTACCGTGCGCGATTGCGAAAGGCTGAATCTGGCTTTTACGCCATAGGTATAAATATTTCGAAGGTAGCACCCTTACCCGGCTGGCCTTTAGCCACCACTATTCCTTTGTGGTTTTCTACTATCTTTTTAACTATAGCCAGGCCTATTCCGGTACCGTTATACTCGCTGCGCCCGTGCAGGCGCTGAAACAAACCAAATATCTTCTCGTTGTACTGGGGCTCAAAACCAATGCCATTATCGCTTATGGTTATATGGCAGTATTCCTTATCCGCTCTCAGGCCGGCATGGGGTAGTTGCGTACCACGGCCAGTGGCGCATTGTATTTTTATATGAGGGGGCCTGTCGGTTTGTGCAAATTTAAGTGCATTGCTTACCAGGTTTTGTATCAGCTGCCTGAACTGAAAAGGGATAATAGTTACATCGCATATATCTATAGTTTCTATCATCGCCCCTTTTTCCTTTATTTCTTCTTTCAGGTCTTCTTTTACCTCATCTATAACTTTGTCCAGGCTTATCTTCTCAAATTTTCTTTCGGCAGTGGTAGTGCGCGAGTAGGCCAGCAAATCATTAATAAGCGCCTGCATGCGCTCGGCGGCCACCTGCATGCGCTTCAACTGGTCCCGGCCCGATTCAGAAAGTGCAGCATACTCTTTTTGGTGCAGGCGCGACGAAAAGGTCTGTATTTTGCGTAGCGGCTCCTGCAAATCATGGCTGCTTATATAGGCAAACGATTGTAGTTCTGCATTCATCTTTTCCAGCTCAATATTATTTTCGGCTAGTTCTTTAGTTCGTTCACGCACTAACCTTTCCAGGTCTTTGGTAAACGATTTCTGGTTTTGTATATCGGTGCTGGTACCTACCCACATTTGTATTTTTCCTTCATCATCGCGCTGCGGTATTGCGCGGCTTAGCTGCCATCGGTATTCACCGGTATGTTTCAAAAACCGGTGCTCAAAAAGAAAATCGTTGCCTGTAGCCACCGCAAACATCCATTCGCGTACATTGGCATCCCTGTCATCGGGGTGCACTATTTGCAGCCATCCTCCACGCTCCAGTTCATCGGGGGTTAAGCCCGAGTAATCATATACCGATTGGTTATAATAGTTAAGGTTTCCCAGCGCATCGGCTGTCCATATATGCTGCGGCATCGAATCGGCCAGCAACCTGAATTTTTTCTCGCTTTCAGTCAACTCCTGCTCGCGCCTAAGGCTCTCGGTTATATCCCTGCTGCTGGCCATTATGCTAATAACCTGCTGCTTCGAATCAACAATAGGGGTTACAAACACCTCCCACCATTTCGCATTCCCCTTTACTGTATTGGCCTGCGCTTTAAACTGCGTAGTTTTGCCCAGCAAAGCATCGGCTATTGCTTTTACTACCCGCGGTCGGTTTTCGGAACCCCACATGGTTTCCCATTTACGGTTCAAAAACACGTCCTTGTTTTCGGCCTCCAGCGTGCACACGCCATTTACATTTATAAAACTCACTTTGCCATCCAGATCGAGCAGTTTTACACAATCGGGGCTGCTTTCCAGCACTGTGCGGTTAAACAGGTCACTTTCTTCTATCCGCTGTCGCGCTTTCACTTTTTCGCTCACATCGCTTACAGTGGCTATTACACCCGACACTGTACCGTCTAATTCGTGCAGGGGCGAGTATTCAAAATCTACATATGAAGTACCGGCACCATTATGGCTTTGAATGTAGGATACCGACTCTGTTTCGCGATAGGGCACACCGGTAGTATAAACCTCATTCAGCAATCCCGGAATTTTTGTATCTTTTATATGCGGAAAAATATCTACAAAGGCTCTACCCACCACATCCTCCTCGGTTAGGCCCCATCTTTTAAGCATCGCGCTATTGGCTATCTCTACCACATGTTGCGGTCCCCGCAATACCACCATAGCAATAGGTATTTGTATAATCAGATTGCGAAAACGCAGGTCGCTTGGTTCTTTGCCTATACCAGCGTTGGTTTTTTCTCCTGTGTCAATATTGTCTTTCATCTCACCTCAATTACAAAATTATCTTTCGAGGCAGGCAGGTTTTTGCTGGCCACTACTGCTATCAGCGCATCATGAATTACCTGCTTCAGTTTCATAAAATCACCCGGCTTACACACATAATGCTGTGCTCCTTTTTCGAACAATACATTTACCATTTCGGCATCAAACGATGTAGAATAAATCACTACCGGTATATGGTTCAGTGCTTCACTTCTTTTTATTTCTTCCAGGCAGTCAAATCCGTTTTTGCGCGGCATATTCAGGTCCAGAAAAAGCACATGGGGCTTCTCTTCGCTACTGTTAAGGTGGTGCATCAGTTCCACACCATCGCTCACAGTAGTTACACTGGTAGCTATTGCCAATTCATCAATAGCTTCTTTAAAAAAAAGGCGGTCGTCCAGGTCGTCGTCGGCCAGTAGTAAATGAATAGGGGTTAGGGTCACCACCCAAAAGTAAGATTTACTTTTTTCTAACCTGTTAATTCGGCCCTGCTTAAGTTACAAACAAAAAGTTTTAACGCGTTTTAAGAAAGCAAAAGGTATTGAGCCCATAACCTATCAATGAGATGACGAATTGCGAAAGGGTGAATGTGGCGTTTACGCCGTAGGCGCTATTACTTTTTCCGTTGATTCCATTCTTTTAGCCAAGTTGTAAATCCTATCGCATCAAGATCATTGCCATTTGCAACCTTTTTAATAATAGCCAAAGCTTTAGCTTCATTTAATTTGTCGAGCTGTAGTATTTCCAATAGCTGCGCGGCAGCCCAAACATTTGTTCGATGTTCTTCCACAGCTAACAGTTCTTGGAATTTTTCTGTTCCAAAGTGTTGGTAATCACTTTTAATTAGTTCAATAATCTCACGCATTCTATCAGCAGCACGATTATGATTTTTAACTGATTGGTTGTTAGAATAATCCGTTGCGGCACAGATAGCCGGTAAAGTTTTATATTCAGAGATAAGCTCTTCTAAAGTTAAACTATTATTCATATTCTTTATATTGGCTGAAGTCCCCTCTAGGGGTTGGTTTTCAAAAACACCATCACATCCTTCGCGCTCTCCTCCGGTATTTCTTCCTGCGGGCTGTGGCCTACTTTATCGTAAATAAGTTCGGTGCTGTTGGCTATCTTTTTAAAGTGCGCTGCCATGGCTACATCTATCAGCACATCTTCGCGGCCCCACATAACCAGCGTAGGTGCTGTTATAGGTACTAAGTCATCTTCACTACTCTCGCGTATATATTTAGCGCGGTCTAAAAAAGCCCGGCGGTTACCGGTGCGCCGGTTCAGGTCGGTATACATTGCTCTTCGCTTATCATCTACCTTTGTGTCATCGTAGTATACTTCGTTCAACGTGCGCTTTACAAAATACTTAGTTCCTATTTTGCTAAAAGTGCTTGTTACACCCGGGTAATTGCGCGCAAGCATAAATATAAGCGAGCCGCCTTTGCGGTTCACATCATGAAACCCCGCCGGGTCTATCAGCACCAGTTTCTTTACTTTATCGGGGTGGGCCGCTGCATACTTCCAGCCTATCAGCCCGCCCAGCGAGTTACCCGCCAGGTGAAATGAATCTACCCCCAGCTGTGTAACAAACTGATTAATGAAATCTACGTATACCGAATCGCTGTAGTTGCCATCTGCCCGCGGACCTGTTAAGCCAAACGCCGGTATATCCATACGTATTACTTTGTAATAAGGGCTTAGCAGGTTAACCCACCCATCCCACGTTTGCAGTATAGCACCGGTGCCGTGTATCAGCACCAGCGGTTCGCCCTCGCCTTCTATGCGGTAGTGCACCTGCTGCCCGTCTATCTCTATAAATTTGCTGGCAGTGGTAGTATACTTTGGTTTCAGATCCTCTACCGGTATGTCTGGTTCATACAAAAGTATGTTTACAATGGCCCAAACAGCCAGCAGGCTTACTACAACAATAAAGGCTTTGCTTTTTATGAATTTCATGTGGGTGTAATTTTAAAAATCGTTGGTACTGTAATCTCCCGGGTAACCTTAATTGATTGTTATTGCTATGTATCGAATATAATAATAGCATGGATTTCTGTGGGTTTGTGAGAGTGTTCCGCCTTTGCGCTTAATATTTATTTTCGCCCACATGCTGTTACGACCACCATCTCTGCAAAAAGGCGATACCGTTTACGTGCTTAGCACGGCCAAAAAAATTAATGAGCAGGAAATAGCCTGCGCTGTAGATACCTACAAAAGCTGGGGGCTGAATGTAGTGATAGGTAAAACCATAGGGGCTGAGCAGAACCAGTTTGCCGGCGATGACGAACTGCGCCGCGCCGATTTTCAGCACGCGCTGGATGATGCCAATATAAAAGCCATAGTATGCGCCCGCGGCGGCTACGGCACCGTACGCATGATGGATGCACTTAACTACGATGAGTTTATGAAACACCCTAAATGGATAATAGGGTTTAGCGATATTACTTACCTGCACACACATATATCCAATAACATAGGCACCATGGGCATACACGGACAAATGCCCATACAGTTTGAAAAAAGCACACCCGAGGCTATTGAAACCCTGCGCAAAGAGTTGTTTGGCGAAAAGAATGAATACATAATAGAGCCACACCCGCTAAACCGCACGGGCCATACAAAGGGCACTTTAATCGGGGGCAACCTGTCTATACTCTATTCTATTACCGGTACGCGCAGCGGTATGAATACCGACCGCAAAATTCTTTTTCTGGAAGACCTGGACGAATACATCTACCATATCGACCGTATGATGATGAACCTGAAGCGTTCAGGCAAGTTGCACGGCCTGGCGGGCTTAATAGTGGGCGGCTTTAGCGATATGCACGATAACGCTATACCTTTTGGCAAAACGGCTTACGAGGTTATAGCCGAGCATGTGGCAGAGTATAATTTTCCCGTTTGCTTCAATTTTCCCGCAGGGCATATTTACGATAACCGCGCACTGGTAATTGGCAAAACCTACAGCCTGAACGTAGATGATAAACAGGTAACCCTTTCATGAGCACACTCGAAATAGGTGTTGCTGCCTTTGGTGCTGTATATGTAGTGCTGGCCGCACGCAATAGTGCGTGGTGTTGGCCGGCAGGTATCATAAGCGCTGCGCTTTGTATAGTGTTCGATATACAGTTAAAATATTATATAGATGCCATACTGCAGGCCTACTATGTGCTGGCAGGTTTTTATGGCTGGTATTTATGGACACGCAATACCAACGCTGCTGCATCTGCAGGGCTAAGCATAACGGCCTATTCGTTAAAGAAGCAATTTCCTTTTATTGCATTAGGTATAGTGCTTACGCCCGTACTTGGCTATGTGTTTAGCGGGCTGGGCAATGCTTATCCCTATCTCGATGCACTCACAGCCGTATTCAGTTTTATAGCCACCTATCTTACAGCTAAGCGCGTATTACAAAGCTGGTTGTGGTGGATACTTATAGACATATTACTTATTGGTCAATATATTGTCAAGGATGCCAACGTGCTGGCTTTTTTCTACTTTTTTCTTACCATTATGGCTTTTTATGGCTATTTTCAATGGCGAAAGAAGTTTGTTGTCCATGATTTATAAAGTGTGTATTACCGGTACAGAGTCGACAGGGAAATCTACGTTGGCAGAAAAACTCTCCATTTATTACAAAACGGTGCACGTGCCCGATTATTCACGTTATTACATAGACCAGCTTAGCCATAAGTATGGCAAAATGGATGTGCTGGAAATAGCCCATGGCATAATAGAACAGGAGGACAGGATGATACGCCATGCCAACCGTTTCTTTTTTACCGATAACTGCTTAATTAATATTAAAATATGGCTGCAATACTATAACTGGGAGGTGCCGGCCTGGCTAGAAGAGCAGATAGCTAAGCGTAAATACCATCTCTGGCTGCTATGCGATATTGACCTTACATGGGTGCCAGACGAGCAGCGCTCTAATCCCAATGACCGGATGCAGTTGTTTGGGAAATTTAAATCAGAATTGGAGAAGGTTGGGGCTAACTTTCACATAGTTAGGGGCACTACGCCACAGCAGCGCCTGGCTGCGGCGGTGCAGTACATCGACAGTTTACCTTTAGTAGTTAATAAATAAACCACCATTCAGGGTGCTTTAAGGAACAAAAAAAACTTTATTGCGTATATTAACTACGGAATATTAAAGTATGACTGAACCCATTGCTGTCAACCCGTCCTCCGTTAACGAGAAGGTTGAGAATCTTATAATTGAGCTTGAATTGCGCAAAAAGCAGCGCGATAAAGCCAGCGCGCATATAGGTATAGAAGCAGCCGCATTAGCCAAGGCTTCGGGCGATAAAAAGCTTTGGATTAAAGCCACTACAGCTCTCACTCACTATTACTCCGATATTACCAGCGAGTTTGACAAAGCCATACAGTGCTGTAAAGAAATTATAGAAGGTCTGGATAATGATGCGGATGCTGAAGCTAAATCTGAGTTTTACAGACGTCTGGGGTTGAACAATGATTATATAGGAGAGTTAATACAAAGTAAGCAAGCCTACGATAAGTCGGTACAACTACTGGAAGATAAGCAGGGGTTGAGCGAAACAGGGTTTCTTACACTGGCGCGCTCGCTATTTAACGAATCCATTATTTACGGCGACCTGGGCCTCGATACCCTGAAAAGGGAATATCTCCACAGGGCATTTGGCTATTTTCAAAAAGCTAATTACCGACCTGGCATAGCGCGTTGCTATATATCTTTTGGGGTAGATTCATACCAGAAAAAAGAGTTAGAAAAATCGCTTTCGTATTACGAAAAGGCCATCAGTATAGCCGAAGAGATAAACGATACACCACCCTTTTGCATAGCTATGGGTAACTCAGGTATTGCTTATGCCGATCTGGGCCAGCGCGATAAAGCAATTAAGTGCGCCGAGAAATCGATTGAATTGGTGAAAAACCATACCAATAAAAATTTCGAGTTGGATATTTATCAGATGGCCGGCCGTGTATACCAGGTAGTGGGTGAATATGAAACAGCGCACGAGTGGTTTACAAAAGCCGAAAAGCTGTATGTGGAAATGGGCCGTGTAATAGACAACTTTGAACTATTTAAATATTGGGCCGAAACACTAAGTGCTATGGGCCACCACGAAGAGGCTTATGCAAAGCTGACGCGGTTTGTGCGCCAAAAAGATGACCTGCACGAACTGAATAAGCAAGCCGAGCTAAGCGACGTTACACTGCGCTTTGAATACGAAGAAGGTAAGAAAGAACAGCAGTTACTTAAAAAGAAGAATGAAGAAATAGAACAGTATGCCCGTAAGTTGGAGATGTCGAACTTTGAACTAAACCAGTTTGCGCATGTGGCATCGCACGATTTAAAAGAACCGTTGCGTACTATCTCTAATTATTCGCAGCTGCTAAACAAAGCTATAGGTGCCACAGTAGAAGGCGAGCAGAAAGAGTACCTGTTTTACATAAACGAAGGGGCTAAACGAATGATGAGTGTGATTCAAAGCCTGCTCGAACTTTCGAAGATTAACTCTACCGATAAAAAGCAGATTGTAGATATGGACCAGATGCTTAACGAGGTTAAAATTTCGCTTAAGCTCAATATACAGGAAAAGAACGCTGTAATAGAATCGGACAAATTGCCAAGTGTATTTGCCGACCGCCTGCACATTGGCCAACTGTTACAAAACCTGCTTAGCAATGCCATTAAATACAATGAAAGCGGCCAGCCTAAAATTAAAATTGGCTTTGTAGAGGACGATGCTTTCTACAATTTTGCAATAGAAGATAACGGAATAGGCATTGCCCCTCAATACCGCGAGAAGGTGTTTATCATTTTCCAGCGTCTGCACCATCGCTACGACTATGAAGGGATTGGGCTGGGTCTTTCTATCTGCAAAAAAATAGTAGACTCACTGGGCGGCAAAATCTGGATTGAAGATTCAGACATGGGCGGCACTAAGTTCTGCTTTACCATTCCTAAATAATGCTTCGCTGTGCTTCGCATTGATTACACAGATAAATACAGGATTACGCTGATTAATTCAAGTATGGTTATTAGCTAATTTTTTATTGGTGCGCCAAAAATGGCGGCATAGTTGAATACTACAAATACAACTGTGGCCGGTGATGCAATAAGTAAAAACAAGGCGCTCTGCCAAAGGCACATACGGATGATGTAACGCCACCTTACAGCTACAAATATCATTGCTACTACCACTGCGAACGATAGCAAAAAAGCCCCTAAAAGATTACCGTAATTAAGATCGTATTCCAGAAACTGCGCACTATACATCCCATGCCAGATGGCAATAGCTGAGGCTAACAAAAATGCAGAGTAGACTAACTGTATTTTTGTGTTTATAGCCATGAGACTTTATTAATTCTCTTTAGTTACTGTATATGTAATTTTTACCGAGTTTAGGCGTAGCAGGTTGGTGCTTTCCTTTGTTTTAAAACGCAGGTAATACGAGTATGCGGAATTGTCTATAGCCAGGTTTATTGCAGTAGCATTTAGTACTAAGGCTCCACCCGCAAAACCTACACCCGAGGTATTGGTTAGCCCTTGGCCCTGCGGATTCACAGCTCCATTTTGCAAAGTAAACAACTCCACTTGCACCTCGTCCAGTGCACTAGCATCGTATACGTAGGCATTAATAGTAGTTACTATAGCACCATCGGGCAGGTTAACCGGTGCATACAAATAAGCATCGGTACCGGCAGTGCCGCCCTGCACCCAGCGTGCCTGGCCGGTTGAGTAACCGCCTACATTTATACCGGTGTTGCTTACAAGCAATACACTTTGCAGGCTGAAGGCCGCTGCAGGCACCGATAGATATTTTGTTTTGGCAGTGGTATACATATAGCTATTGGCTGCCGGTATAGCTACGTTGCCATTTACTTCCAGTTTCTGTCCCGGCACGGTAGAGCCTATGCCTACGTTAGCACCATTGTTATATATGTTACTGCTATTAACCACCCATGTAGTGCCGTTCCAGTACGGGGTATTGCCCGCTACAGCACCACTGCTCAGTATGCCACCCACACCCGCCGGTCCGGTAGCCCCGGTACTGCCTGGCGCACCTGTTGGGCCTTGCACACCCTGCACACCCTGTGTACCCTGCACGCCTTGTATTCCCTGCGCGCCTTGCAACCCCTGCGGTCCTTGTGCGCCGGTTATGCCCTGTATG
>DATGWP010000131.1:0-18668 GCA_035299425.1 Chitinophagales bacterium
ACAAGTATTGGAAACTGAGTTTGCCGGTTTGTACCAGCGCGAGGATGAACAATCTTTTCTCGATTTGCTGAACCTGCTGTATGTAGGCACCACACGGCCTGAGGATGCACTTTACATACTATCGGAAGAACCGGATAAAGAACCTACCGAAAACAATTCGGTTACGGCCCTGTTCATTTCGTTTTTAAAATCAGTGCAACAATGGGATGGCTTTCAGCAATATGTTTTTGGTGAGCCAGAATTTAGCCGCGATACATTTAAGAAAGAAAAGAAACCCAAATTTGAACTCTACCAAAAAGAAGAAACGCAATCGGCCAACCTGCTTGCATCAGCCATTAAGGTAAAAATGAAAGCCGAAGCCTTATGGAGTAAAGATGCAACAGGCAAAATTGATGCAGGGAATTTGCTGCACGAAGCACTAAAGCAAATACGCTACGAGGGCGATGAAATAACTGTGGTGAACAAAATGAACGCTGCCGGCCTGCTTACCGGAGATAAAGCAAATGAATTATTAGAGCAATTGAAAGAAGTGATTTATCACCCGGGCATGAATAATTTATTTAAAGCCGGACTGCAGGTGATAGCTGAAAGACCTTTGCTGAAACAAGGTGAACGCATTCGCATACCCGACCGGGTAGTTTTGCAAAACGACGAAGCTACTATAGTGGAGTATAAAACCGGCGCTTACGATACTGCGCACAAAGGGCAGTTAAACAAATATGCCCATTGGCTGGAAGAAGCCGGTGTGAAGGTAAAAGAGAAAATTATTTTTTATACGGCAGATAAAAAGATGGAGGTGCTAGCATGAAGAAGTTTTTAGAACGCACCGCCGAACAGATAGTAGCCAAACACGGGCGCAACCTCAGCAATGTATTGGTGCTGATGCCCAACCAGCGCTCATGCACATACTTTAAAAACGAGTTGAACCGGCAAGCTGAACAGACAGTATTTGCCCCTGAAATACTTACCCTGACCGACTGGATGCTGGCCCAAAGCCAACTGGTAGTAGCTGATAATATTGAACTGGTGCGTGAGCTATATGCCTGCCATAAAGAAATTGGCGGCGCGCAAACACTGGATGAGTTTATGGGCACGGCCAATGTAATGCTCAACGATTTTAATGAGCTGGACATGCAGCTGACCGATGCAAAATCTTTCTTCAAAAATCTGAACCTGCTTCAGAGCATGAAGATTTATGAACCCGGCGAATCACCTACTGAGTATAAACTACAATACAAAAAGTTCTGGGAAGACTTTGGCAAGATGTATTACCTGCTGCGCGATAAGCTGCTAGCCGCAGGTAAAGGTTATGTAGGATTGGTATTGCGTGAGGTTGCCGAAAGATTAGTTCGCGATAAAGAGGCTACAAGTAAAGCCAGCATTGTATACCTTATAGGTTTCAGCCACTTGAACAAAAGCGAAGAGGCTGTTATTACCTGGCTGCTAAACCATACGGCAGCCGAAGTAATTTGGGATGCGGATAACTATTATGTGCGCGATGAAATGAAAGAAGCGGGCTCGTTTTTCCGCGAATACAAAAATAAACTGCGCACCGGTGATAAGCAGTTTACAAACGGTATAAGCACCACAGTAAAGAAAGTTCAGGTAATAGGCGCGGCCAAAAACGTAGGCCAGGTAAAGGTAGTTGCCGATATTTTGCAGAACCAGTTAAAGCTGAATGAGGAGAACGCTATTGATACGGTAGTAGTAGTGCCCGATGAAAAACTATTGAGTCCGCTTATCGCCAATATACCTGCCAACATTACGGCGCTGAATATCACGATGGGCTTAACCATTGCAGGCAGTAACCCGGCATCTTTCCTCGATATACTTTTCCGGCTGTATCACAACTCGCAGAAATACCAATCGAAGAACAGGCCACAGCGCTTTTACTATAAAGATGTATTCGATTTATTACAGCATAGCTATTTACGCCTTCTGTTTGGCGATATAGATACCGGCCTGTTTGTAGAGACCATGAAAAAACAGAACCGGGTGCTGATTCGTAAAGAAGAACTTGAAAAGGCTTTTGGCAAAACGGTTAGCCCGATATTTTTTGAAGGAACAGATACGCTCCAATTTGCGGGGTACCTGCAACAGTTTATTACCACTGTGCTTGATAAGCTGGTAACTGCTGTGGACCTTGGCAATACCGCTCTGGCCCCAGATGCAGAAATTGCTTTCCGCTTACTGACTATACTCAACAACACGCAAAGCGTTTTCAGCACCGGCGAAAACATCAGCATTAAAACTTACACCCAATTACTTAAAGAAGACTTTTACAATACCCGTGTGCCATTAGAGGGCGACCCTGTGCAGGGCCTACAGGTGATGGGTTTGCTGGAAACACGCGCGCTCGATTTTAAAAATGTAATCATTCTCTCGGCTAACGAGGGCATATTGCCGGGAGGTAAAAACATGCGTAGTTATATCCCTTACGAGATGCGCTATGAGTTTTTAACCACGCATAAAGAACGCGATGCCGCTACGGCTTATCTCTTCTACCGCTTGTTTCACCAGGCAGAAAATATCTTCATTCTCTACAACACCGAACCGGATGAACTGGGCGGTGGAGAAAAAAGCCGTTTCATTCTTCAACTGGAGCAGGAGTTAAAGCCTGTAAACCCACATGCCGAAATACGCGATATGATATTCGCTATAGACCCGCCACCTGCACTGGAAGAAACACCTATTATTATCAAAAAGGATGACTTTATTCTGCAAAAGCTGGAGGGCATATTGACTGAGTCGGGCCTTTCGCCATCGGCGCTTAATACCTATATCAATTGCTCGCTGCAATACTATTTCCGTTACATAGCCGGCCTGCGCGAGCAGGAGGATATGGAAGAGAACATGGAGGCAGCTACTATTGGCTCGGCAGTGCACTACGCGCTGGAAAAGATTTACATGGAGAAAGTAGGCCAGGCGGTAAGCCCGGAATTTGTAGATGCACAGCTTAAAAACAAACCCCGCATAGAGCAGTTGATTCGCGAGCACCTTGCCAAACGTTTTGAAAGCGAAAACCTGAAGAGCGGCAAAAACCTGCTGCTGTTTAAAGTGTGCGTAAAGCTTACCGAAGAATACCTGAAACACGAAAAGAAAACAATAGAACAGCAAAACGAATGGGGCAACGAGTTGCGCATTGAAATGCTGGAGGATAAACTGGAGTATGTGCTGCCAATAAACGGCAAGCAGATAAAAGTAGCCGGCCGTGTAGACCGTATAGAAAGTGTGGGCGGTGTAGTACAAATAGCCGACTACAAAACCACCAAAATTTCTACCATACCCATATTGAATGAAGAAACCTGGGAGGCCCTTGTTACCGACCCTAAATTTTCTAAACCGGTGCAGTTGTTGGTATATGCCTGGCTGTATAACCGCATTGGCGGCATACCTATACCCGTGCGCTCGGGTATTTACTGGCTACGCGATAACAACAAAAGCCTGGATACCCTGCGTATAGACAAGCAAAACGATATACTTGGCGAAACGGAAATAAACCGCTTTGAGGAAAAGCTGGTAAGTGTATTAAGCGAAATGCTAAACGAGGAAATACCCTTCACTAAAACCAAGGATATAGAGCGGTGTGAGTTCTGCGAGTTTGCCCGTATATGTGAGCGGACTTAAAATTCGTTGAGCAATTTATCCTTCTTACTAACACCATAAATATTGCGCCCTTACTGGGCTTACCCGTATCTTTATTGCACGAGGGGCTGACAACCCTCGCTGATATATTATCGGCCTTTCAGGCCTGCCTAAACAGCCTGTAACAGTAAAAAAAAGGCGGAAACTTTCGTTCCCGCCTTTTGCTATTAAATAGTTTGCAAACTATTGCTTTACAAACTTGGTATTAAACTGCCCTTTACCGGTATTAAAGTTTAACAGGTAAATACCATCAGCCAGGTTACCTACAAGGATGTTTTGCTGGTGGGCGCCTTTGCCCTGGTTTTCGTTCTGCAAATCAATAACCGTTCTTCCCGCCAGGTCCAGCACCGAAATTTTAACCGGAGTTACTTCGCTTAACTCATAGCTCACATTCAACACATCGCTGGTAGGGTTAGGCTGCACCGAGAAAGTAGCCAGTGTAGCAATGTTGTTTATACCCAGGCAAATTACAGTAAATGCATCAGAGGTATCTGCACATCCATTTTGCGAAACTATCAATGTAATGTATTGCGCTACATCGCCGCATTCCACTGTATCGAGCGATGAAACATTTGGCAGTATAGAAGCAGGCCCGTTAGGGTCTGTTTGGTATAACCACTGGTAAGTAGCATTGGCCGGGCTGGCTTCTAACAAAGTAAAGCCATTGGCTGTGCCTAACTCTGTAATAGTAGCATCAGGCGTAATATTGGCAAATATTGTAGGTGGGTTGCCCGAGCTGCCCTCGCAGCCGTTTTGTGTAACCGTAACATTGTAAGTACCGGTAGAATCTATAGATATGGTTTGTGTAGTAGCACCGTTGCTCCACAGGTAGGCCGAATAGCCAGCGCCTGCATCTAAAGTTACAAACTGCCCGGTGCAAATGTTTTGTGTACCGGCCGGTGTAATAGAAGGGACAGGTAACTGAGTTACAGTAACAACCACCGGTGCTGCATCTGAGTTGCCCTCGCAGCCGGTTTTTGTAACCGTAACTGAGTAGGTGCCTGCTGTAGACACATCGCTGGTTTGCGTGTTATCGCCATTGCTCCATGCATAGGTATCGTAACCTGCACCGGCATCAAGTGTAAGGCTTTCGCCGCTGCAAATGCTTTGGCTACCTACAGGTGTAGTAGCAGGAACCGGAATATCGTTGATAGTAACCGTAGTACCTGCGGTACCGCTGCAGGCATTGGCATCGGTTACAGTTACATCATAAGTACCCGACGTAGTTACATCCAGCGTTTGCGCTGTGCCGCCGCCGCTCCATGCATAACTAGCGTGGCCTGCGCCTGCATCCAGTGTAATTACATCGCCCGCACAGCCAGATGGCGCGTTGACAGGTGTAAAGTTTATAGTAACCGGGAAAGAACCTACGTTAACAGCTACAGTAGCGCTGCCCGAGCATGCACCCTGCGAAACGGTTACCGTATAAGTACCACCTGTAGAAGCAGCCAGTGTTTGACCGGTGCTGTTATCGCTCCATGTATACGAAGAGTAACCGGCACCTGCATCTAAAGTAGTGCTGCCACCGGTACAAAGATTAAGTCCGTTAGATGCTGTAACCACCGGGTTAAGTGTACTGCCTGAAACAGTTACTGTAACCACGTTAGAAGTTCCTGTGCAGGCACCCTGCGTAACTACTACCGAGTAGTTGCCGCTGGTAGTAACCGTAGTGGTTTGTGTGGTAGCACCGTTGCTCCACAAATAAGCCGAGTAACCGGCACCGGCATCCAGCGTTACGCTGCCACCTGTACAAAAGCTAACCGGCCCGTTGGCTGTAGCCGTTGGGGTAGGGTTACCTACCGATACCGTAACAGCATTTGAACTACCCGTGCAACCGTTTTGAGTTACCGTAGCCGTGTAAGTGCCGCTGGTAGTAGCCGATATAGTTTGTGTAGTAGCACCGTTGCTCCATATATAGTTAGTATAGCCGCTACCTGCATCCAGTGTTACGCTGCCGCCGCTGCAAAAGGTAGTTGGGCCAGATGGGGTAAGTGTAGGCGTAGGATTGCTGTTAGCCGTTACTACAGTAGCCGTAGAAGCTGCTGTGCAGCCGTTTTGGGTAACCGTAACTACATAGCTGCCCGATTGTGTCACATTAAGCGTTTGGCCGTTTCCGCCGCCGCTCCAGGCATAGTTAGAAAAACCGGTACCTGCATTAAGTGTTACATTACTGCCCTGGCAGAAAGTAGTTGGGCCATTGGCCGTTACCGATACATTTACAGTAGTGTTGGTAATAGTTTTGGTAGCAGTAGCCGATGCACAGTTGGCATAAGCAGTTACCGAATAGGTACCCGCCCCTGCCTGTATAGTAGCCGTGTTGGCACCGGTGCTCCATTGGTAGGCATAATAGTTGCCGCCGCTAATACCAAGCGTAGTAGTGCTGCCCTGGCATACATTGCCGGCACCCGTTATAGTAGGCACAGGTGCTACACCCGGCACGGTAGCCTGGTTGCCTACCGCCAACGTATCTATTTTTATGCAGGTATCTACCGGCGATTTTACACGCGCCCAGTATTTTACTCCCAGCGCTTCTGCATTCTGGTTATCAATAGTAACCGGGAAAATGCCCACTATTACATTGGCCGATGCTATTACACGGGTCTTGTATTGGCCCGGTGCATCAAACGAAGTTCCCGAAATGCGGATACAACCCGTAGTGCTGGCATTAATCTGCCTGTTGGCAGTGCCGGCCCTCCAGCACAAGCCGCATGGCAGGTTGCTTACCGAGTCTATTCTTATCCAGTTCAGGTTATAGGTAGAGGTGCCCTGTGTTACAGTAGCGGGGGTTCTGAAACTAACTACCTCATCGTAAGGCACGCCCATTACCACGCAGGGCAAACTATCGTACTTGGGGTAAAAACCCACTTGCGTAAGTCCCGGTGCAGGTGTGCATACACCCGTGCCATCGGCGCCTGCGCAATGCTGCGCATAAGCTGATGAGGAGATAAAAAATAAGGCGGTAATGAAAACTACCGTGAGCAGGTGTAATTTTCGAAGCATAGTGTGTTGGATTTTTGTGTATACGAATATATAAATCCAAACCAGTTTGTAAACTTAATTTATAATTAGGATTACCAGAATGTGAAAAACCTATCGGGAGTAAATTTCGCAGGGCAGTGGCAGTAGTTAAATTATACGTTGAACAGGAAGTTCATAATGTCGCCATCCTGCACTATATACTCCTTACCTTCACTGCGCAGTTTGCCTGCATCGCGGGCAGCGGCTTCGCTCTTGTATTGCACAAAATCGTTGTAGCTCATTACCTGCGCGCGAATAAACCCTTTCTCAAAATCAGTGTGTATTACGCCAGCCGCCTGCGGGGCTTTGTCGCCTTTGTGAATGGTCCAGGCGCGCACCTCTTTTTCGCCTACGGTAAAGTATGTTTGCAGGCTTAATAAATGATAAGCTGCCCGTATCAATCTATTTAAACCACTCTCGGTCAGGCCAAGGTCAGATAGGAAAGCATCGCGGTCTTCGGCCGTTTCAAGCACTGCAATTTCCGACTCTATAGCCGCAGAAATAATCACCACCTCGGCGTTTTCGCTGGCTACCGACTTGCGCACCTCTTCTACATATTTATTACCGCTAACCACGCTGCCCTCATCTACATTGCAGCAGTAAATTACCGGCTTGCCGGTAAGCATCTGCAGGTCGTCTACATACTTCTTATCCTCATCGCTCATAGGCAGGGTGCGGGCGCTTTGTCCGCTCTCCAGGTGCTTCTTATACGCCTCTAATACCTCCATGCACTTCTGCGCATCCTTATCGCCTGTTTTGGCAGCGCGGCGTTGTTTCTCCAGTTTCTTATCCACGCTCTCCAGGTCTTTTAGCTGCAGCTCGGTATCTATAATTTCTTTATCGCGCACGGGGTTTACATTACCATCTACATGTATAATGTTGTCGTTATCAAAACAGCGTACCACGTGTATAATAGCATCTACGGTGCGTATGTTGCCCAAAAACTGGTTGCCCAGTCCTTCACCTTTGCTGGCGCCTTTTACCAGGCCGGCTATATCTACAAACTCAATTACCGTAGGTACTACCTTTTGTGGTTTGGCCAGGCCCTCCAATACTGTCAGGCGCGCATCCGGCACGGTTACCACGCCCACATTAGGGTCTATAGTGCAGAAAGGGAAATTAGCCGCCTGCGCCTTGGCCGACGACAGCGCATTAAACAAAGTTGACTTGCCCACGTTTGGAAGCCCTACTATACCACATTGTAAACCCATAGCTTATTTTTTAGAGGGCGCAAACTTACATGGATTTGTAAATACTCAAAATGAAAGTTTAGGTAAACTGTTTTTTGCAAAACAGTGAGAAAATTGTAAACCCTGAGGAGCACTAATACGTTGATTGTAAACCACTTAACAAAAAGCCTGTCAACCCAAAATTATGCCCGATGTAAACCCCAGCCTAATACATTAATTAAAACAACAATACATATAAATATCAGACCTACTACAGTGCTTATAAACATCTGCACAAACAAAATAGATATAATGTAAATAAATATAATCCGAGTGCTACGCAGTTGATTTGCGCACTATGTTTTTTCTTTGCATAAAATTTAAAGCATATGGATAAAAGATTTGCCCCCAGCCTGAAAGGCCTTAAACTACCCCGATTGACTTACACGATTTTCCGCTCGATTATAAATGAGAGCGGAGCGGAACAGCTCAAATTTGCAAATAGTGTATTGGATGACACGCAACGAGCACAAATAACGGAGATAATAAATAACCAATTAGCCATAATAGAGGACGCTGAAAAACAGCTACGAAGAAAGATTGCCTACCTGGTTAACTTAAAATCTAACGAGAGCCGATATGATGCCAACCGCAAACTGATACAAGAGGCGATGCGCAGATTATTTACCACGCTGGGACGCATGCCCAGCCAAATAGAAGTTGCCAGAGACACAGGACTAAGCCGGCAAACCGTAAACAAACACATAAACGACCAGGTTGAAAACCCTGAGGAGACAATACAGCAATACCGGTATATGGGTAAAGAGGTGCTGGACAATGTGCTTGATAATGTGCTAAAGCATAACAATATGCACGCCGCACGCATCTACCTTGAACGTATAACAAAAATGGAACAAGGGCCTAAGGCAGCATCGTTAAAAATTTTTGAAGGCGAACTGATAACACAGGAAATGATTGACAAGCTGGACACGGATGAAAAGAAACAGCTAATGTGCATTATAACAAATGCCAATACTTTTGTGCAAATAGAAGCAGAAGGAGAGGAAGATATAGACCACGAAAGTTTTAATAAGAAGGAACCCTATTATTGTTTGCCAGGTTCTAAAGAGCCACACTTGAAAGAATTGATAGAGAAGCCCAAGATTGATATCAGTTTATTTAAGAAAAACCGCTATTAACACTGTGGCTGACCGGTGGTTGAAACCACCGGCAACTGTGATAAGCGGAATATTATTATTTGATGCGGACTAAAGTCCGGAGAAATACAGACAGGCCATTTATCTGCTTATCCGGTGATTGAAATCACCGGCAATTACAATAAGCGGAGTACCCTATTTATTGATGGACTAAAGTCCATTGTAGAGTAAGCAATAGCGGCCGCCCGGCCGACAATTTAAAATTCAAAAACCACTATTATGAGAAACTCGATTGAGAACTGGAAAATTATAAACCACCAAGTTTTGTATGACGCTGCTAAATTATACAAGCGTTATAAGTATTTGCAAAACCATATTTTGGTATCGCGGACGCGCCTTGGGCAAAATAAATATTTGATAGCAACGGTGTACGTGGTGCCGTTTGACAAAACAGCGAATGTGTTTACTAAACTAGTACAGGTAGATATTGCGATAGACTATATACCTGCGGTAAACACTATTGCGGCGTTTTGCATTGGCATGGAACTGGAAGTAACCTATGAGCAGGCGCTGCTTAAAGCAGGAGAGTTATTGAATATGCCTATTGACACAGGTCCCGACAGTTATGTAGAATTGGATGCATCGGAAACCGGGTTATTTGTTTTCCCTCCGCTAAAATACTATACCGATAAAGAGATTTGCGAAGTATTGACCGGAGGGCGCCAAGATTTGCCGGAGCCTGGAGGGGTGAGTGGTTAGTGTAAATATTGCACGGGCAATGCAAATGCCAGACCACTTACATCCTCGCCTGCCAGGCTCAAGGCTTTACTGCAGACAAGGACGAGTTGGTAATCCAATATGAAAAAGACTAAAAACAACTAACAACCTAACGGTGTAGAAACAAATCAAAGCGATTTTGGAATTTCTATATTTGTGCAAAATAAAAAATGAAGAAAACTCGGAATAATATAAAGCTAAAACCATTTCATAAAACAAAACTTGGCGAAGCATTTCTTGGAGATAGTTTAGAGTTGATGAAAAATGTTGATAAAGACTCGGTAGACCTTATCCTTACGTCGCCGCCCTTCGCATTAACAAGTAAAAAAGAATATGGGAATGAAACAGAGGATAAATACAATGATTGGTTCTTAAAATTTGCGGTAGAATTTAAACGGATTTTAAAACCTGAGGGCTCACTTGTTATTGATTTAGGAGGTGCCTATTTACCAGGTAAGCCAGTCCGAAGTATTTATCAATATGAATTGCTTGTGCGGCTAGTAAAGGAGTTAAAGTTTAACCTCGCACAAGAGTTTTTCCATTATAACCCAGCTCGACTACCAGCTCCCGCGGAATGGGTGAACGTTCGGAGAATTCGGGTAAAAGACTCGGTAAACCTGGTTTGGTGGTTATCAAAATCAGATTATCCGAAAGCAAACAATAAAAATGTTTTAAAGGAATATAGTCCGGCTATGAAGAAGTTATTGGTGAATGGCTATAAGGCGAAAATGCGGCCCAGTGGCCACAATATCACGGGCAATTTCAACAAAGAATATGAAGGTTCTATACCGCCGAATCTATTAGAATTAGGAAATAATGATTCTAACAGCACATACATGCTAAAATGTAAAGAAAACGGAATTAAACCTCATCCTGCTAAATTTCCTAAACGCTTTGCGGAGTTTTTTATAAAATTTCTTACTGATGAGGGGGACTTAGTATTTGATCCATTTGCTGGGTCAAATACTACAGGAAAAGCCGCGGAAGAACTAAATCGAAAATGGCTTGCAATGGAAGTTGACCAAGAATATCTAAAAGGAAGTATATTTAGATTTGATGAACCTATTATTCATTTAAACGGAAATGCCAATGGCAACGTTAAGTAAGGATGCCCTATTCGAGAAAGTTCAATCCGCAATTGAAACTTGCGGGTGGCAGATAACTGGAAACCCACAAGTAACAGAAAATCCATTTAGGTTAGAAATTTCTAAAGGAGAGGAGAAACTAACGCTCCTCATTTACATATGGAATCTTTCTCACGGTGGCGCATCTCGACCGGAGAACGAATATAGGATCCAGGTAAAGGTGAGTAAGTTTGAAGAACTCTCTGATACAAAAACGCTCATTTTAGGTTATTGGGATGAAAAAAATGTTTTTGCGGGATTTGATGTTAGTAAACATTACGGCACACCTGGGTGGTCTGCTTCTATGCAGATAAAAAAGGAGTATTTAGAGGATGCAGCTGTTAATAAGGTTTCAGCGTATGCGAAGGATAATGGTGAAATAGCTATTGCCTTCGCCCCGTCCTTTTTTATGACATATGTTGACGACTTGGAAGAGTTGCATAACGAAGGGGATTTAGATAAATATTTATTGCCACCAGTCGAAGATAAAAGGGAAATAGAAGATAATACAGAGCTTGAAACTATACCGTACCGCTTTTCAATCTCAAGTTATGGTGCAGATTATCCAATTGATGGTCTTATTAGGCGAATTGATGATAAGTCAATTTATGTGCCTCGCTTTCAAAGAAACTTTGTTTGGAATGTAAAAGAAGCTTCAAGGTTTATAGAATCGCTTTTACTCGGGTTACCAGTGCCAGGTATATTTTTGTCGAGAGATAACGACAGTGCTATGATGATTATTGATGGGCAACAGCGATTAATTTCAATTTATAGTTTTTATAAAAATAATTTTAAAGGTAAGCCCTTCAAACTTCAAGAAGTTAATGAAGAGTTTATAGGTAAAACCTACGCTGAGCTAGACCTGCAAGACAGGAGACGATTAGATGATTTTATTATTCACGCAACCATAGTAAAACAAGAAAAGCCCAATGATGACGATAGTAGCATCTACATGATTTTTGAACGATTAAATACCGGTGGGCGTCTATTATCCCCTCAGGAAATTCGTGATTGTGTATATTACGGTTCCTTTAGCGAATACCTTAACTCTTTGACCTTTGACAGGACATGGAGATCTTTTTTTACCAAGAAAAACGAAAGAAGAAAGGAGCAGGAAATTTTGTTAAGATTTTTCGCACTCTATTTCGACTTTGCAAACTATCAAAAGCCTCTGAAAAAATTCCTAAACAATTTTATGGAATCTAATAAAGAAATGCAAAAAGTTTCAGAGGCAGAAATGAATGCAGTATTAGTTCCAGCACTAACGTTTATTCATTCTACACTGGGCTCATCTGCTTTCAGGTTGACCAAAGGGACACCTATAAATGCGGCTGTATTTGATTCTGTAATGTTTGCTGTTGCTCGAAGAAATAGTGATAACAATCCCATTACGGACCAAACGGAATTCAAAAAGGCGTATAATGACCTTATACAAAATAGAGAATTTGTATCCTCTACTAAGGATGCAACTTCGGATGTTACAACTGTGACACGAAGAATTGCCTTAGCCGTCGAACAATTCAAAAATTTGAAGTAATGGGGAGTTTAAGAATTGATTCGCAAGAGCAAAGGCTTGAGGCCCTTTTTGCGGAAGTAAAAAAAATTGATGAAGGTGATGAGCTAAAGTCGCACCTTTCAAAATATTTGTGCTTACAAGTCTCTGGTTATTTGGAGAATGTTCTTCGAGATTTAATTACAGAATATGCAAAGGGGAAGTGTCCTCAGGCTATTGCCAACTATGTTAACTATAATATTGAATATTGCACTAATCTAAAGGACGAACGCCTATACGAAATTTTAGGGTCTTTTGATACTACATGGGCAGACACCTTTAGGACTTCTTTAACGCAAGAGCAAAAGGCGTCCTTAAATTCCATTATTGCAAACCGAAATCAAATAGCGCATGGTAATTATTTCAATAGTAATATCTCGTATAGAAGTATTTCCGATTATTATTCTGATTTGAAAGAAATTGTGAGGGTTTTACGGACTATAATTAAGAAAAAATAGAGTCTAAGTGCAAAAAATATCTCTGGCGTGAGCGTCATCTCGTGTTCGTGAGAGATTTTACAGTACAGTATTTGTATTCGCTGTTTCGGGTTAGGGATAGAGCGGAAAGCCCCTGCTGCCTCAGCAGGACTTGGAGCGATAGCCCGACCCGAGGCCGCTAAGGCGAGGGTAACCCCGGCCCCCCAAACCCCCAAAGGGGGCTTTAACAGCCGAGCAGTCCTCCCCTCCCACTGCTAAATGCAGAAACGAACAAATACAGTTTGTTTAATTACCACCCCGCCCGTTGGGCACCCCGCCCCGATGTAGCTGTAGGGCTTTACTTCCTTAAGCCCCACCATATCATGGCCGCGTTGAAGGAGGTAACAAGTAATGCAATGGCACATTTTGTCCAACCGGTGCTATGAAAATCGGGCAGTTCGCCCTGCAAAAGCTGTAGTGAGTTTTGCCACATGGTGTAGTAATCGGATATGTAGTAGGCATCTTTTAATATGAACACTGCATAAAACCCTAATGCCAGTATGTAAGGCACCGGTGCCAGTTTTTTAGATGACTGCGAATAGAAATTGGACAGCACCACGAGCACCAAAAAGAAGAGATTGATAAGGAATATCATAACCGACTTGATATCCTTGTATTTCATGGCGCTATCGTCGGGTATGCTCACATCTTTAAGCACGTGCATGGTAAACCACGACAGGGTGAACGTAGATAGCACTGCCAGTATAAAAACAGCCATAAAAGCACGCAGCAGTTTTTTGGGGTTAACCTCGAAAAACTGGGCCGTGGTATACGATTTTTTGTATACAAAGCCCATCATAAACCCGATGGCAGTAATAAGAATGTATATGATGAGTGAAAACATTACTAGCTATTGGTTTGCACGGTCAATTAAAGCCTGTGGTAATTGCTTGGTAGTTTTGGCACCAAGGTCTTTCATTTTTTCGGCACGGCGCACCAGGTTACCGGTGCCTTCGTATAATTTCTTCATGGCTTCTTTATAATCATCTTTGGCATCATCCATCTTCTTGCCCACTTTCACCAGGTCTTCGTAGAAGCTCACAAACTTATCGTACAAGCGGCCGCCTTCTTCTGCTATCTCGAGGGCGTTGCGGGTCTGGCGTTCCTGTTTCCAGATAGAGGCGATGGTGCGCAGGGTAGCCAGCAAGGTAGATGGGCTTACAATTACAATCTTTCTATCCCATGCAAAGTTGAAGAGTTCTGCATCGCCCTGTACGGCGAGGCTGAAAGATGACTCGATAGGCACAAAGAGCAATACAAAATCGGGTGTAGAAAGTCCACTGGCGGTTTGGTAGCCCTTATCGCTCAATAGCTTTACATGGCTGCGCAGTGAGTCGATATGCCCTTTTAAGAAACGGGCGCGGTCTTCATCGGTAACCGCATTTACACACGAATTGTAGGCTACTAATGAAACCTTAGAATCGACAATTACGTGCTTGTTATCGGGTAGAAAAATTACCACATCGGGTTTAATCCTGTCGCCTTCTACATTTACATCCGTCAATTGTGTTTTATACTCCGTTCCTTCTACCAGGCCAGAGCGTTCTAATATTTTTTCCAGCACCATTTCGCCCCAGTTGCCCTGTTGTTTGTTATCGCCCTTTAAAGCAGTAGCCAGGTTGTTGGCCTCTTCGCTGATTTGCTTGTTGAGGTCAACCAGCAGTTTGATTTCGGTGCGCAGTGTAGTGCGCTCGGTAGATTCTGCTTTGTAAGCCATATCTACCTTCTGCTCAAAATCTTTTAGCTTCTCTTTAAATGGATTGAGAATGATATCGAGGTTGTTGCGGTTTTGCTCGGTAAACTTCTGGCTCTTTTCATCCAGTATACGGTTGGCCAGGTTTTCGAACTCTTTGGTAAACTTTTGGTTTAGCTGCTCTAACTCTCCCTTTTGCTCGGCCAGCTTTTGGCGCAGGCTTTCGTTCTCGCTGATAGCAGTAGCCAGTTGGGGCTGCAGGGCGTCGGTTTTGCGGCGCTCTTCGGCAAATTTAGCATCGGCCTTGGCACGTTCATCGGCCAGGCGGTTTTCGGCTGCCTGTCGCTCCTGCTTCAACTTACTTTCAGATGCCTCGGCCAGTAAACGCAATTCATTTTTAAGCTCGGCGGTGTTGGCTTCGAGCAGGCGCGCTTTCTCATTAGCCATGCCAAGGGCGTTCTCGCCTTTGCTCTTTAAAAAGAAGAAGGCAAGTGCAAAACCTATTACTAATCCAACTAGCAGAAACACAATATCCATCGGGCTAAATCTGTTTGAATTTTAAAAATAGCAATAGTCATCAGAATGAAAATAATTTTCAACTTCGCACCAGCTTAAAAAAGCATAAACTCAGCCCTTAACTACTATAAATGAAGATATCGCCCGATATTTTTGAAGATACCGAAACTGCCTACGCCAGCAAAAGCAACGGACAATTGCAAAAAGCCAAGGCCATGTTTACCCTGATGAGCAACAATGCATTGGTAGGTTTTGGCAGTTCTATAGCCAACCTGGCGTTATCGCTGCACCTGCCGGTGTCGCCGCTATTCCGCTATACGGTTTACAATCACTTTTGCGGTGGCGAAACATTTGAAGAGTGCAAAGAAACCATACAAGAACTTGAGCAAAGTAATGTAGGGGTGCTGTTGAATTATGGAGTAGAGTTAAAAGAGACGGAGGAAGATTTTGACAAGACTATAGAGAAGAATATAGAGGCGCTTGAGTTTGCCGGTAAGAACCGGTCGGTAAAAGCCCTGTGCATTAAAATAACCGGGTTTGGCAGGTTTGACCTGTTCGAAAAAATACAAACTAAAGAACCGCTAACGGTATCCGAAAAAAGAGAAGTAGTGCGGGTAAAAAAGCGGCTGGATAAAGTATGCCATGTAGCGGCACACAATAAAGTAGCTGTATATGTAGATGCCGAAGAAAGCTGGATACAAAACCCACTGGATGAGATGGTAGAGGAAATGATGGAGAAATACAATACTAAAGAATGTATTGTGTTTAACACCTTTCAGCTATACCGCCACGACCGGCTGGATTACCTGAAAGACCAGATTAAAAAAGCAAAAGCCGGGCATTACCTACTAGGTGCTAAGCTGGTGCGAGGCGCCTATATGGAAAAAGAAAGGGAACGCGCTAAGGAAATGAAATACCCCTCTCCTATTAACCCAACTAAAAAGGCCACTGATAGAGATTTTGAAGAAGCCGTAGAACTATGCCTGGATAACCTGGAGTATTTGCATGTGTGCATTGCATCGCAAAACGAGCACAGCAACCTGCTGGCTATGCAGGAGATTGAAAAAAAGAAGATAGAGCGCGGCACCGACCGCATCCTTTTCTCGCAGCTATATGGCATGGGTGAAAATATAACCTTTAACCAGGCTAAACTGGGTTTTAGTGCTACCAAATACCTGCCTTACGGCCCGGTGAAAGATGTAATACCCTACCTGATACGCCGCGCGCAGGAGAACACCTCGGTAGCCGGGCAGACCACCCGCGAGCTATCGCTGATAAAAAAAGAACTGAAGCGCAGAAAGGGCAAATAATATCTTTAGTTGTATATCATAAAAATGCCGTAGCTGACCATATACGCACCGGTTTTTTTTAATATAAAGTTTTACCTATCCTTGCGCGCATATTCTGGCACCCATGAGATTTATACCAACTTTGCTGGCACTGTTGTGCACTACCCTATTATTGCATGCGCAATTTGAAACCGACTATATACCCCTAACCTCGCAAGGCACCCTGCCGCAGGATTTTGTGACCCTTTCGGCAGATAAATACGAAGCTGAAAAGTCTAAGCTATCGAAAAGCGAAAAACGCAGCGAGCGAAAATCGAAGGAGAAATTTTTGCTGCAAACAAATTTTGGACTAGATGAAATGCTGCTGAGCGGTAAGATACTGTTTAACGACCCCGCATCGGCTTATGTAAGTAAGGTGGCCGACAATGCTTTGGCATCGGAACCGGCGCTACGGTCGCAACTTCGCTTTTATGTGTTAAAGTCAACAGCAGTAAACGCATTTGCCACCAACCAAGGTGTAATTTGTGTAACCATGGGCCTATTGGCGCAAATAGAAAATGAAGCACAGCTTGCATTCATCATTTGCCACGAAGCGACCCACTTTAAAGAAAAACATTCGATTGAAAGATACCTGGAGGCAGACAAAATAGAGCGGGGCAGAGGAGCGTATAAGAAAATGGCTTTTGATGAAATGCTGATTCAAAAATGTGCTTTTTCGAAAGAACAGGAAAAAGAAGCCGACAATAAGGGCATTGAGATTTACCTGAAATCTAACTACAGCACCACTAACCTGATGGGGATATATGATGTACTGAAATATGCCTACCTGCCGTTTGATGACATTACGTTTGAAAAAGAATTTTTAGAAAATACTTACTTAAAGCTACCGGCCAACTATACGCTTAAAGAAACAAAGGAAATAAACACTGCTGAAATTGACGATGAAGACGAAAAAAGCACACACCCCAGTTTAAAAATAAGACGCAAGCAGACAGAAGAAGCAATAGCAGGCGCCGACAACAGGGGCAAAAAAGATTGCCTAACGAGCCAGGAAGAGTTTAACAAGATACGGGAGTTATCGAGGTTTGAACTTTGCCGGTTGTATACCCTAAGGCGCAATTACGAAACCGGTTTATATACCAGCTACATGCTGCTTAAGCGCTACCCCGAAAATTTATACCTGAAGAAGAATGTGGCCTTTTGCCTGGCCGGACTGGCAGAGTATAACGGCAAGGGCCGGTTTAGCGATGTGCATGGCAACTACCTGTCTGTGGAAGGTAAATCGCAGGATATTACCTACCTGATATACAAGTTAGACTCTATACCCGGCGATTTATGCATTGTATCTGTAGCCTACATAACTAAACTGAAGAAACAATACCCTGATGATAAAGAAATAGATGAACTTTTTAATAACCAGATGTTACTGCTGGTAGACCATCACAGCATGGGGTATTCAAGTTTCAGCAAGTTTCCCCCTACACCCGTGCAGTTAATTGACTCCATAGTAGCCAACACCAAAGAAACACCCAAGGATGATGAACTAAAAAAATCGAAATATGAAAAGCTGCGCGAAATGGAGGCGGAAACGAAAGTACCAACGGTGGTAAGCGGTGGGCGATTTACAAAGTTTGCCTTTGTTGAGTTTATGAATGAGCCGTGGTTTAAGCAGGCCTTTGAAGATGCACGCGCTAAAGGCAAAAAGGCCAGAAAAGCCATGTCGACTGAAGAAAACACTTACCAAACCCGGCGATACTACAACACGGTATATGCCATGGGTATTAAAAAAATTGTGGTAGTAGACCCCTACTACGCGCGTATAAACAACTTATCGAAAGATAAATACAAATACATAAAAAGCGAAGCCGGCCAGGTAGATTTTGCAGAACGTATAAAAACCAATGCAAAGATGGCAAAGCTGGAAGCAGAAGTATTGAATACGAAAAACCTGAAATCGGATGAAACAGGCAAGTTTAACGACCTGGCCCTGATGGAAGAATATATAAGCGACCGGTTGCACCACAGCGAAGATGTAGACCTGCCCTTTGCCGAACGTAACCGGATAAATGAACTAGCCAAGAAATATGATACCGATTATTTTATGTGGACCGGTACGATTTCACTTACTGATAAAAACCGCTACCTGAAAGGCCTTACTGTTCTTTCGGTGCTGCTTCCATTTACGCTGCCACTTACTATGCCTAAACTTATTCACGGAGGCCAATACACAGTATTTTTTGCCTTGCTGTATA
>DATGWP010000132.1:0-2548 GCA_035299425.1 Chitinophagales bacterium
CCAGTTAAGTGTAAGCCGGATAGCCCATAATAATATCGCAAGCATTATAATGTCTGTACCAAACCCACTTTGCCCGGTTTCTATCCAATACCAGGCTATTAACGGCGGCGCTACACTCCAGTAAGGGTCGTATAGACTCGAGTTTTTAAACAGCACGCTGAAAACAAAAACAACTACCGTGGCTATTACATCCGCTATTAAAGCAATCCACAGGCGGCTTAAAGTTCCCTCATAAAAGAACACAAATGCAAATGCTACCGTGAATGCAATCAGGTAGACAAATGTGCAAATGACAAATGAGGCGGTTAAAGAGTATTTACTTTGCATTGTTGTATTTATTTGCTGACTGCCAATTGGAGACTGCCAACTATTTCCCGTCCCACTGTTCTACAAACTCAATCAACCCGCTTTTTACATTTTCTAATGCTTCCGGATTCAGGTTAGCTATTACATCGCGGCGGGTGTGGTAGGTAGGGTCAAGCTTATCCATGCCCAGGCCTATCATAGACACGGCAGGTATACCGGCCCGGATAAAGAAAACACCATCGGTACCGCCAATAGGGGTAGAGCCGGTTTTAATGGGAATATTTTTATCGCCAAAACTTTTTTGCAAACGCGCTATCAGGTTCTTATCGTACGTGGTGCCGTTCATCGTTTCGCCCTTTATAATACAAACCTCTTCGGGCAGGCGGATGCTGTCTATATTCACCAGGTGTGCTTTTTCCTTTAGAAGTTCATCTTTCTGCACCTTAACATAAGCGCAAGAACCGGTAAGGCCTGTTTCTTCGCTGCCAAAACTTACAAACTTTAGGCGGGTATTCTTTAACATAGATTTTCCATGATTCTTCGGGTCGGCAAAATGTTTAACCACATCAAAGGCAATAGCCACACCCGATAGGTTATCGCAGGCGCCATCTACCGGTTCTTCGCCATGCATATTAAAGTAAGCAACTAATGATGGTGATAGCAGAACAAATACTAAAAACACGTAGAAAGACCAGCCACCGCTTATCAATATAGCCAGCAAACAAAACACCGGAAACAATACCATGATGGCTCCGCCTATTACAGTTAGCTGCGCACCCTGTTGACCCAGTTTATACCACCACTTAAATTCATACACACTGTCTATATGGCCGCTAAACACCAGTGTGTTTTTTACTTCGCCCTGTGGTTCAAGCGTGGCTTCTACATTCCACGATTTACCTAATTTGCCGGGGAAACTTTGGAGGATAACCCTGTAGGTCATAAAGTCAAGCACAAAGGCAACAGCATTGAGCAATGAAACCACCAAGGCTATTATCGGCTGGTCGAAATAATAAAGCAGCAAGGCTATATAGAACAGCAGGCTGTAATACTTCAACTTACCGAACCGGGCATGCAGGTATTCTTCAAATTCCAGTACCAGCACTTTAGGTGTAAACTCTTTACATTTATCTGCTACCAACAGCTGCGCTTTGCGTTCTGCTTCGCTACCGGCAGGCCTTGGCCCTACACTCTCAATTATCTCCGTTATCAGGTTTATCATTTGTCTTTATTGATGTTTGTATTTATAGTATTTGTATTTTTTGCAGACTGCAAACTGCGGACTGCCAACTATTGTATTTTTCTCTCCACTATCCCCAGCACTTTTCGTTCCATCTCTTTCGCCTTGTCCAGTATTTCCTTACCCTTGGCCAGTTTGCGGGCGGTGTAGCGCTTATCAGAATAAGATGCGGCGTTAATCTTCACATTAAGCCATGCACCATACACCGCTGAGCGTGCGCACAAAGCACCCACACCGGCATCCGATACTGAGTTAGGGTTGCCGGTCTCTGCCATTGCCTTTATCACATCAAATGATTTTAGCGATAGCTCCATTACACGGAATGGAACTTCTATGGCATTTTTAGTTGCCTCTTGTATCGCTTCTTTGCGCGCTGCCTTTTCTGCATCGCTGCCTTTTGGCAAGCCAAAGGCATCCATTATTTTGTTGAATGCACGGGTATCTTCATCCACCAGTTTAATCAGTTCGTCTTTTATCTTCTGTCCGTCCTCGGCGTAGTTACTAAACTCTTTCCAGCGCTCATCCCATCCCTTTTTGTGCGATGATAAGTTGGCCACCATCACCCCGAGCGATACACCTAACGCACCCATATACGCAGCAATGGAGCCACCACCCGGTGCCGGGCTTTCGCTGGCGGTTTCGTCGGCAAAGCGCTTCAGGTTCATTTGCACCAGCGGCGAGGTACCGGCATCTTCCAGCATATACTCTATAATACGCTTACGTGGTTCAAAGGGAGTTAACTCATCCAGGCCCATGCTCTTTACCGCAATCTTTATCAACTCATCTTCGCTCACACCGGTGGAGCGGTTTTGCTTCAGCAGAAAATATTTGCCGGCATCCAGTATTGCTTTAAGCGGCATCAGCCCTATAAGCTCGCTGCCGGTGACGCGCATGCCGCGGTTATAGGCGCTCTTTACGCATTCGTCAAATGCTACGTGCACCGGTGTAATGTTTATATTGGTCAGGTTCATGCTCACCTGCGCTACACCGTATTCGGCTATA
>DATGWP010000133.1:0-9518 GCA_035299425.1 Chitinophagales bacterium
CATTAGGCGAAGGAACCAGGATAACCGGCTTGCCGACCAACTGCAGTTCGGCTATAGAAAGCGCCCCTGCGCGCGATACTATCACATCTGCGCAGGCATAAGCATAATCCATCCGGTCTATAAACATGTGTGCATGCAGATTATATACGCCGCTGGCAATTTGCTGGCATTCATCAAAATATGCTTTACCTGTTTGCCATATTATCTGCATATCGCTTTCCCTGATCCGTTCAATTGCAACCTCAACACTTTTGTTAAGTGTTTTGGCGCCCAGGCTGCCCCCTATAATCAATATAGTCTTCTTCTGCCCGCTTAAGCTAAAATGATTAAGTGCTTCTTCGCGGTTAACGTTCATGTTAACTATACTCTCGCGCACCGGGTTGCCGGTTAGCACAATTTTGTCTTTGGGAAAAACCTTTTCCATACCCTCATAAGCTGTGCATACTACTTTAGCATTGCGTACAAGTATTTTATTCGTAACACCGGCAAAAGAATTTTGTTCTTGTATCACTGTAGGCACACCGGCAAAACTTGCCGCTCTAAGCAATGGTCCACTGGCATAGCCACCCACACCCACAGCTACATCAGGCTTAAAATTTCTAACAATATTATAGGCTGCCAGCAAGCTGCCGGCCAGCTTAAACGGAAGCGAAATATTCTTTACAATTGAGCCCCGCTGAAAGCCCGCAATAGTAAGGCCCTTAATCTGGTAGCCCGCCTGCGGCACTTTTTCCATTTCCATGCGACCATTGGCACCAACAAACAAAATTTCGGCTGAGGGATTCTTTTTCTTTATAGCATTGGCAATAGCTATGGCCGGAAAAATATGGCCACCGGTTCCACCACCTGCTATTATCACTCTTAAATTTTTCAAAACACTATTATTGAATGGTTACTGTTACATCTGTATTTTCTCCACTACGCACACTTACATCTGTCGAGCCGGTAATTGGAAATATACTGTCAAAGTTTTCGGCAGTAACCCGGTAATCGCCTGGTTTTAAATCACTGATAACGGCTTTACCCAGGGCATTGGCTTCGGCAGCAGAAACTTGTGTCAAACCAGGTAGTTTTTGTACTATCATAGTGGCATAAGGCACCGGCTGTGTAGATGGCCGCTGAACAGCAACCAGAATGCTGCCACCTTTATCGCAGGATGAAATAAAAAGGCAAATAAGTGCGGATAGTAGTATGAGCGCCTTTTTCATAACATTTGGATTTAGTTATTTCTTACAAAGCATTTAAAGCAGGGCTATTGTATTGTAACATTTACATCAATCCGTTCGCCTTTTTTTACTGTGGCTAAAGTTGCACCGGTAAGGTTTGTATCGCCCGCAGCCTGGGCGTATACCAGGTACTCGCCATCTTTTAAATCTACAGCCGCCACACCAAACTGATTAGCAGTGGCAGTACCTGCCTGTGTAACAGAATCGGATTGATACACTGTTACCAAAGCATAAGGAGCATAATCTAAAGCCTGGCCGGCTAACTGCTGTTTTACGTATACAGTAACAGTACCTTCCTTTTTACAAGAGGATATTCCTATTGAAATAAACAGTGATAAGATAACAAATAGCTTTTTCATGAGGCTAAATTAATTATTCCATGGCTAACGCCTTTTCGTCCTCAATATTACGGGAAACAGAGAGAATTATGCCAAAGGCAATAGAAGTAAAAATAACCGAACTACCGCCCATACTTACCAATGGCAGGGTAACCCCGGTAACCGGCAGCAGGTTCACGGCCACTGCCATATTTATCATGGCCTGTGTAACCAGCGCAATACCAAGCCCCACTGCCAGCAGGGCACCAAAAGCTTTGGGCGCTTTTATTACAATGCGCACACACCGGTAAAGAAAGAATAGGTATAGCAATACAATCAGCGCACCACCAATAAGCCCATACTCTTCAATAATAATTACGTATATAAAATCGTTGTAAGCTTGTGGCAAAAAGTTACGCTGATCGCTGCCTCCGGGGTTTAGCTTAAATAAGCCCCCCTTGGCAATAGCAATTTTTGCCTGTTGCACCTGGTAGTCTTCATCTTCGGTATCACGGTGTTGGGTAAAGTTTTCAATACGGTTTTTCCAGGTGTGCGTGCGGCCTTTAAGCATTGTTTCGGGCAACACAAAGAGTAACAGTATAAAGATAGATGCTGCCACCAGGCTTACACCAAAAAGCATAAAAATATGTTTGAGTGCAATACGGCCAATAAACATTACAAATACCGAAGTGCAAAACAAAATAGCTGCGGTAGAAAGGTTCTCGGGAGCAATAAGTATGCAGGTTAAAACAATAGGAAATAGTATAGGTAAAAAAGCTTCCTTAAAATCGGTTATCTGGTCTTGCTTAAGCGATAGCTGACGCGCCAAAAACATAATGAGCGCCAGCTTGGCCAAATCGGAGGTTTGAAAGGTGAGCCCCACTACCGGTAAAGTAATCCAGCGATTGGCATCATTCAGCGATTTGGTAAAAAACATAGTATAGATAAGCAAGGGAATAGACACCACCCACAATATCTGCGCAATACGCGAGTAGTATTTGTAATCTATCATGTGTGTGGCAAACATGAGTAGTATACCAAATACGGCTAACGCAATTTGCTTGATAAGGTAATAGCTGCTATCTACCTCTTTGGCATAGGCCAATGTACCGGTTGCGCTATAAACAGCAAGCATAGAAATGCCGAATAGCATAAGCACCACCATCCAGATGCTTTTATCGCCCCGTAAAAAACTCCAGCCTGTTTCTATTGCCTTGTTCATTATTTGGCAGTTTACAGATGGCAATTGGTGGTTAAACCACAGCCTATCTATTAATTAATTACTTCTCCAGTTGCTTAAAGCAATTCACTAACTCTTCTTTATCGTCAAAGTGATGTTTCATTCCCTTTATCTCCTGGTATTTTTCGTGCCCTTTGCCCGCAAGCAGAATTATATCGCCTTTACCAGCCAGTGTAACTGCCGTTTTTATCGCTTCTCTCCTATCCGCTATGGTTAATACTTTCCGCTTATCGGTTACCGGTACTCCTTCATTCATCTGCCTAAGTATTTCGGCAGGATCTTCGCTCCTCGGGTTATCGCTGGTAAGTATTACCTGGTTACTATACCTGCAGGCTATCTCTGCCATTACCGGCCTCTTGGCAGCATCCCTGTCTCCACCGCATCCTACTAATGTTATTACATGCTCTACTCCGCTTCGCACTGCCTGAATTGTCTGCAATACATTTTTAAGTGCATCGGGGGTATGGGCATAGTCCACTATACCCACCACCTTTTCAACTGGCGACATTACCTGGTCGAAACGCCCCTCGGGTGGTGCTAATGACGAAAGCACCGTTAATGCTTCTTGTTTATCTACTCCGAGCAAACGTGCCACGGCATAAACCGCTGTAAGGTTGTAAGCATTAAACTCACCAATTAAACGGGTGTGCATTTCAATACCATCAATATCCAGCTGCAAACCGGTTACATTATTATCTACCACTTTGCATTTAAAATCGGCAGGAGATTTTAGCGCATACGTTTGCTTACTGGCTTTTGTATTTTGCTGCATTACCCGGCCATTGCGGTCATCTAAATTGGTAAGCGCAAAAGCCGTAGCCGGCAGTTCATCAAAAAACCGTTTCTTGGTTCTTAAATAATTCTCAAATGTTTTATGATAATCCAGGTGATCGTGCGTAATGTTTGTGAACACGGCACCGGTAAATTGCAAGCCTTCAATGCGGTGTTGGTCAACTGCATGTGAACTAACTTCCATAAAGCAATATTCGCAGCCGGCATCGGCCATCTGTTTCATTAGCGCATTAAGCGCAATGGCATCGGGCGTAGTATGCGTGCTTGGTATTATATCCTCGTTAATCTGGTTCTGCACGGTAGATAGCAGGCCCACGTTTGCGCCCAGCTTTCTGAAAAGGCGGAACAACAATGTAACAGTAGATGTTTTACCGTTGGTACCGGTCACCCCCACTACCTTCATTTTAGCCGAGGGGTTGTCGTAAAAATTGCCGGCAAGCTGACCAAGCGCTTTTGCGCTGCTAGTTACCTTTACATACGTAACGTTCGCATTTAGTTGCGCAGGCAATACTTCGCATACAATAGCCACGGCGCCTTGCTCAATACATTTATCTATATAGGTATGTCCATCGCTGGCGGTACCTTTTACTGCAATAAAGCAATCGCCGGCCTTAACCTTACGACTATCCATTTGCAGCGCCGTTATAGCAACTTCAGCCGGACCGGCAGTTTGCAGCACAGCTACATTATTTAATATGGCAGACAGCGATTTCATTCTATCGTATCTTAAGTGTTACCAGCGTAAGAATAGCCAGCAGAATGCCTACAATCCAAAAACGCGAAACTATCTTGCTTTCGTGCATACCCAGTTTCTGAAAATGATGGTGCAAGGGGCTCATCAGGAAAATACGGCGGCCTTCTCCAAATTTTCTCTTGGTATATTTAAAGTAACTTACCTGCATCATTACGCTCAGGTTCTCTACCAAAAAGATTCCGCACATTACAGGTATCAATAATTCTTTGCGCACAATAATGGCCAGCACAGCAATTATACCACCAAGCGCCAGTGAACCGGTATCGCCCATAAACACCTGCGCCGGATATGCATTGTACCATAAAAAACCAATACAAGCACCTACAAAAGCTGCAATAAAAATTACCAACTCGCCCGAGTTGGGTATGTACATTATATCCAGGTAATCGGCGAATATGATGTTACCAGACACGTACGCAAATACCAGCAGCGTGACCCCTACAATAGCACTGGTGCCCGTTGCCAATCCATCAATACCATCGGTAAGGTTGGCGCCATTGCTTACCGCGGTAATAATAAATATCACCACCGGTATAAATATCAACCAGGCGTACTTGCCCCAATCTTCATTAATACTGCTAAGTATAACCGAGTAATCTATCTCGTGGCTTTTAATAAACGGAATAGTAGTGGTAGGTGCTTTCTCGGTAAGCATATAATGCACCCGCAGGTTATCATCCGTTACTTTAGTTATTCTATCGCTGCTGTATTTATAAATTTCTCCTTGCGGTATCTCTTCTTTCGTAATTACACTTTTATTAAAATACAAAGTAGTACCTACTATGATACCTATGCCTATCTGTCCTATAATTTTAAATGTTCCGGCTAACCCCTTCTTATCTTTCTTAAACACCTTAATATAGTCATCGGCAAAACCAATTAAACCGAGCCACACAGTGGTAATAAGCATTAAGATAATATAGATATTATCCAGCCTTGCAAACAACAAAGTAGGTATAAGTATAGAACCCAGTATGATAAGCCCACCCATAGTAGGCGTACCCTTCTTGGCATTCTCTCCGGCCAAACCTAATTCTCTGATAGTTTCACCTATCAGCTGCTTGCGCAACATAGCTATCAGCTTTCCGCCATACAACATCGATATGACTAGCGATAACAGCACTGCTGCCGCTGCGCGGAAAGAGATAAAGTTGAACAAACCCGCTCCGGGAAAGTCGAACTGGTTATCCAGAAATTTAAATAGGTAATACAGCATAGCTGTTGATTTAGTTTAATACAAACAATAAGCCTGCTTATTTATAATTGTACAACTGCCTCACGAAATTTTTTACCCCTATCTTCATAATTTTCGAACAAGTCGAACGAAGCGCAAGCCGGTGAAAGCAATACGCAATCGCCGGGATTACCCAATTGGTAAGCCATACGCACGGCATCATTCATATTGGTTACGTTAACCATTATATCTACCATTTTACCAAAGGCAGAATGTAATTTGGTGTTATCTACACCCAGGCATATCATCCCTTTTACCTTCTTTTTAACCAACTGCTCCATTACAGTATAATCATTACCCTTATCTATACCACCCGCAATCCAGATAACCGGCTTGGTCATGCTCTCAAGGGCATACCAGCTGCTATTTACATTGGTAGCCTTGCTATCGTTAATAAATTCGATGTTGCGGACCTTAGCCACCGTTTCCATACGGTGCTCTAACGATTTCATGTCCGCAAGGCTCTCGCGAATCTGCTCCTTCCGCAGTCCGTAAGCGTTAGCTACTATCCCAGCTGCTAACGAATTGTAAACGTTGTGACGTCCACTTAGTCCTAGTTCCTGAATGCTCATAATGAATTGGTTTTGTTTATGGTTTATAATGATGTTGTCATTTTTTACAAATCCTCCTTCGGCAAACTCTTTATCATAGCCAAAAGGGATTTTTTGCGCCTTGGTAGCATACCGGTCAAGGTTTGCCATTGTTATTTCATCATCTGCGCAATAGATGAAAATGTCTTCTTCCGTTTGATTCTTCGTTATCTTAAACTTCGACTCTACATAATTCTGCAACTCGTAGTTATACCGGTCCAGGTGGTCAGGTGTTATGTTCGTAAGCACCGCTACATTCGGACGAAACGTATCTATGTCATCTAACTGAAAACTCGATATCTCCAGCACGTAGTAATCAAAACTTTCAGTCGCTACCTGGTAAGCAAAGCTCTTACCTATGTTACCGCCCAAACCTACATTCAGGCCACCGGCTTTAAGAATATGATAAGTCAATGCCGTAGTAGTTGTCTTACCATTAGCACCGGTTATACCCACTATCTGCGCATTGGTAAACCAGCTGGCAAACTCAATCTCGCTTACAATCTTTACACCTTGCTTGCGCAGTTTCTTTACCATCTCTGCCTTCTCAGGTATGCCGGGGCTCTTCATCACTACATCGGCATTCAATACTTTCTCCTCTGTGTGTTTTCCTTCTTCGTATTCTACTTTATGTTCTTCCAGCAGCTTTTTATACTGGTCTTTTATTTTGCCTGCATCGCTTACAAAAACCTCATAGCCTTGCTTAAGCCCTAACACCGCAGTGCCAAAACCACTTTCTCCGCTACCAAGAATTACAAGACGCTTTTTCATTTTCCTTTTACTTCAATTCTATTTGAATACGCATACCTTTTACCAATGCTGCACCTGCCGCCACACTTTGCTTAACTACACTACCGTGGCCGGCAACCGCCACCCTCATTCCCATCGACTCTAACAGATACAAGGCATCTTTCAAACTCATACCGGTTACATCAGGTACCAGGCCTGCTTCCATTTCATTCTCATTAAGTGCTATTTGGTGGCCGTTAGAACTTGCCGTAGCCCATTCGCTGTTTACATCCTCTACCTTAACACCCAAAAAGCGATAGATGCGCGCCATGTCAATAGCACTTGCTTTTTGCACCACCGGTATCTTATTATCTGCTATTTGCTTATTAATTGCCTTGTGCATACCCAGTGAGAGCGAGTAAACTTTATCGGCCACCTCTTTAAAAATTGCACCTGCCACCACGTTACCATAATAACCGTTCTGCGATGGCGAGTTAATTACTACTATCATGCTATACTCAGGTGCCTCAGCCGGGAAGTATCCGCAGAAACTTGCCTGGTAAACTTTCTTGCCACCATTCTTATAACCGGCTTTGCCTTGCGCTATAACTGCGGTTCCGGTTTTACCAGCCACATGCAGGTAATCTGTTTTTAAATTAGTAGCAGTACCATTCTCAACCACACCGGTTAAAATATCCTGCAGCTGGCTAATTGTTTTTGGGCTGCAAATTCTTTCGTTCAACACCACGGTTGTTGATGAATCAACTGTCTTGTTGTACTCCTTAATCTTATCTACCAGGTATGGTTTTACCATAGTACCACCATTAGCTATCGCATTGTAAAACATAAGCGTATGCAATGGCGACACCTGTAACTCGTAACCGTGAGCGATATAAGCTGCCGACACCCCGCTCCATTTTTCGGGCGCAGCCAGCATAGGCTTAGCAGCACCTGGCAGTTCTATATCAATAGGTTTTGTAAAACCAAACTTAACCAGGTTGTTATAAAACTTCTGCGGCGCGCTGCCATAGTTATCAAAAGCTAGCTTTGCCATTACCACATTGGATGAAACCTCTATAGCACGCTTAACCGTCAGCGTTGGTGTTTCCGGTGACTCATGGTCGCGGATGGTCAGCTTATACACTTTGTATTCGCCGTTCTCTGCATAAACCTGGCTATTGGCTGTTACTAAACCATCCTCCATTAAACTGGCAACCGTGGCTAGTTTAAAAGTAGAACCCGGTTCGGTAGCCTCACCTACGGCATAGTTCTGAATTTCGCCATAGGCAGAATCGTGCGCTAAACCAAGATTTGCAATCGCTTTAATCTTACCGGTCTTTACTTCCATCAGCACCACGCAACCGTGGCCGGCACCGTGGTGTGCCAATGCACGTAACAAAGCATCTTCTGCTACATCCTGCAGTTCAACATCCAGCGTGGTGTAAATATCGCGGCCCGGTTGTGGCACTATCTCAGCCTTGCTATCTAATGGCACAGTAGCACCGCCCGAAATTTTCTGCACCATTACAGTGCCTTCCTTTCCTTTCAGTTCGGTGTTGTATTTACCTTCCAATCCTACTTTCACTTTACCCGAATCGCTTACAAAACCAATGGTACGTTCGGCAAGCCCTTTAAAAGGCTTCAGGCGCTTATCAATCTGCACATCCCACATACCACTCTTGTAGCGGCCATCACGGAACATTGGCCAGCGCTTCATTTCTGCCATCTGGTTGTAGCTTACATTGCGCTTAAGCAGGTAGTAGCGACTTTTCTTTTTACGCTCTTTTACCAGTTCGTTCTTATACTGCGTGGCATTTTTCTCGGGAAACATAGCCGCCAGGCATATTGCCAGCGAGTCAACATTCTTTTTAAAAATTTCAGGATATACGTACGTGGTTTTAAAATCTATACGTATATCAAATGTTGGCAATGTGGTAGCCAGCAAGCGTCCATCCTGGCTGTAAATATTTCCACGCTCGGCTAAAATCGTTTTAGGGAAAATAGTCAGCGAGTCGGCCAGCGAACGGTAGTATTCGCCCTGCACAGTTTGTATGTAAGCCGTGCGGCCGATAATAGCTACTCCCAGTAAGAAAATAAAAGCGAAACCCAGATAGGCTCTCAGTAAGATTTCGCTTTTTTTGTTGGCTGCCATGTTGCTTTATGTACAATAGTTTACAGTCCCGAATTTCGGTGGCTGCTCATCCTCCCGCTTTTTTGCGGGACCCTTTCGGCAGATGAGCTTTCACTTTATTCAGCATCTTTAGTTTTTAGTTACCTCAATTTTATAAGGGGGAATCCTCAGTTCCTTTAACCCCTGTGTGCCCACCAGCTTTGCTACTTCGCTCTGTTTGCTTTTTTGCATCAGGCTACTTGTAGTTGTCATATACTGCCAGCGTAATTGTTTTACTTCTCTCTCTGTTTTTGCAATGCTGCGTGCATAGTTTTCTGCCGTGTGGTTATTGGCAATATGCAAAGCGGCCAGCATTACAAGGAACAACACAAACGGCATGTTGAACAGCAGCTTTTTAAGCCCTGTTTCGCCCACGGCATCCAGCTTACCCAGCAGAGAGGCAAAACCCTTACGGTTTTTCTTCTCCGGTTGCGGTACTGTTGTTTCGTTTGTTACTTGTTGTTCC
>DATGWP010000134.1:0-2223 GCA_035299425.1 Chitinophagales bacterium
GCGTATATCAGATGCACCGCCACCGCCACCACCACCATAATTTCCGCAGAACACAGCTCCATTGCCGCCGCCATTAAAACCGCCGGCACCACCGGTGCATGCAGCCCCGTTATTGCCTGCACCTCCTACATAAAAGTACAGCGTTTCATTAGGTGTTACGCTAAGTGTGCCGGTAACAGTACCGCCATAGCCACCCCTGCTGTACGCCGGATAAGCACTACCACCCTGCGCACCGCGCACTGTATATGTAATAGAAGAAACACAAGCAGGCACCTGCCAGCTTTGCATATTGCCTGTATAGCTTAGCAATGCCGAACCGGCAGGGCAGCAGGCAGATGAATTATTAGTGGGTGTACCACTACAGGTGCCGCCGTTGGTAGAGCTTACATACAATTGCGCGCCCAGGTTCGTTTCTACATACAAATGCGCACCCGATGTATATTGCACCTCTATGGTGCGGCTATGTGCCACTCCGGTAATGCGCGGCTTATTGGTAGTATTAGGAATTACCACGTCGTGCGAGCAGGCTGGCAGTTGGTTCAGGCTCCAATTGCAGGTTTTGTGCCAGTCATTATCCAGGCTGCCCGTCCAGGTATTGGTTTGTGCATGGCTGCCCACCACGGCAAGCACACAGAAAACAAAAGCCAATATGCTCTTACTCACATTAAATGCCATACTATGTGTTATATAAAATACTTGCACCCGGTTGGCTTATTTAGTAATGGTAGAATGAATACTTGCTGCGCCATTAACCGGCGTCTGTTGCATCAGCATTTGCACCTGCCCAAAAAGCACATCTATTTGCTGTTGCTGCTTGCCATACTGCCCTTGTAATTGTTCATGTTCTTTGTGCAGGTCTTTATAGGCCTCTACCAGCAGAGCTACCATTTTAGAGTACTCCATTGATTTAAAACCTTCCTTATCTGTATTTACCAGCTCCGGTAAAATTTCTTCTACTTCTTGCGCTATAAAACCCATTTCACCTTTCGGATTTACATCATCGTTGGTTTGATACGAAATTTTCTCGCTCTTTAACTCCTCATTGGTTTTCCATTTATAGTTAACCCCACGCAGGCGTAGCACGGTGGCCAGTGCATTAGCTATAGGCTGTACTTCTTTTTTAAGGCGCGCGTCGCTGGTTTCTGTAATACCGCTGGTTCTTATTGTAGCGCATTTAAATTTCTCGTAACCGGTTCCGGGGTTATCGCGTATGGCAATAGTACCATCTGCCTCTATCGCTATATTAGACGCTACTACTCCACCCCAGTGAAATCCCAAATGCGGAGGAGTTTGTCCACCACCGCCAAAGTTTGTTTCTCTCAACTCAAGCGATGCTGTAGAATAACTGGTAGATCCCGAGTTAGAAGCTATTTGCCAATCGCCGCTGCCGTTATTAGGTATGTATCCATTTATAGTACCGGTTACAGTTAAGTCACCATTTACTTGTGCACTACCCATTCTTATAGGCGTGTATCCTCCACCGGCACTCCAGCCATAGGTAGAGAACCAGTTATCTGAAGCTAAACCAAATTGTGCCCCATAAGCGCCCTCGCGGTGAAACGAAATAAAACAATCACCACTGCCGGCATTACCTATTTCTATTTGTCCTTCATTGGCATTGCCCATGGTGTAGCCGCCACGGCGCGCGCGCATTTTGCCATTTACATCCAATGTAAATGAAGGGCTCATAACCCCACCTATACCCACGCGTTTATTAATTCCATCCAAAGTCATCACCTGGTCGGTACCGTTTATGTTGGCATGCGGGTTGGTGCGGCCACCGGCATCAGCGTATCCAAAATCCAGAAAGTAACGTCTGTTGCCCCAGTTACCCTGGTTTATAACAAACTTGCGGTAATCGCCACTGTTAGATGGGTTATAGGTTACAAAGCTAAGGGTAGAGCCATGATTATCGTTAACCTGGCTGCTGGCTATTACCAGGTCGCTATAGGCCGATGACATTACAAACTGTGCGCGGCCGTTAGCCGTGGTCGCACCCTCCAAACCTTCAAAACGGTTTTCACCGCCGCCGCCACCGCTTTGGTGCAGGTTTAATTTACCCATTACATGCAGCTTACTGGCAGGGCCTGCATTGCCTATACCCATGTTTCCGTTGTTAAGTACAGTCACAAAGTTTACAGCACTTCTGTTTAAATCAAAGCGGTCAGCCGCACCTCCACCTTCACCATTCATACCCAAATCCCAATAAGCACCGGCTGCCTG
>DATGWP010000135.1:0-3064 GCA_035299425.1 Chitinophagales bacterium
AAGAAGGGCCAGCGTATAAACGCTGGCCCTTCTTGCTTAATATAACTTGAGGTTTACTCAGTATAGCTTGATGAAATCTGCACCCAATCATTTCCATTCCACAAGAAACTAATGGTATTACCATCGGTAAAGTTTTTAGAACCTTGGGAGGTGCTTATTCCGTTGCCGTTCAAACTTATTCTCGTATTTGGGGTGCCAGAGCCGTTATTAGTAAATCTAACTCCATAGTAAGACTGAGTACCCGTTACCGATATCATTACTATTTGGCCCTTTACCAATCCGTTTACCAGATTTATTTGTGCATTGTAGGGCATTACGCTCGAGTTAAGAAATATGAGCGAACGATTGCCTACATTTAGTGTATAGTTACCAGTTACGTTAATTGTAGTTTCTCTAAAAGACATACCTCCGTTTACATCTAAAGTTGTCATTGGGCTGGTTACACCACCTAAGCCTAATGTGCCTGGTATGGTTACCGCATCATCGCGCAGACGCAGGCTTTCAATATTATTACGCTTAAATGTAAGATCAGCATCGTCCGTTGTACCAATAAAGTCATTCGCGCCCATACCTGCATTACCTGTGGCCAACCAGATTGAAACATCACTCTGTATTGTTTCTGAGCCATCGGCCGACTTTACACTTAACTTACCCGTCTCATCAAATTTTACATCCTCTACACCGTTACCCGCCGCAATTGCGTAAGGTAAACTCAATAGCTGAGAGGTGCCCATATCCACAAAATTGGTACCGCCTCTTTCATCCAATTCTACCTGTTGGTAAATTTGCCCGGCCACCCACGGAATAGAATCAAAATTACCCTCTACAACAGTACCTCCACCTACTACCACACTAAAAATACCATTTGGAGATGTAACTGTGGGGTTAATTTCCCTGTAAGCTATAGGGCCATCCGGCGAACCAGACCGCATCGTAATACGGAGGTTAATAGTTTGGTTAGCCAGCAAATCTCCGTTGGCATCGCGCACCTGCGATGAATAAGGAAATGCCTGAGGAACCCCACTGCTGCTGGTCTGGGCATAGGTGTGCAGCGTTAAAAATAAAGCTGCGGCTGTGGCTAAATGGCTAAGTTTTTTCATTTTGCTCTTTTTCGTTTTGTAATGGGGTTGTGTGTGTGGCCCGAACACAAAATGCAATACGCTCTTATTTCACATACGGAAACAATTCTTATTTGTTTCGCCGCAGCTATAAGTTACGAAGCCTTAGTGTGTGCCTGTATATATTATACGAAATGAAGTATAAAAATGTTCCGATTTACCTTGCAGGTTTTGTCATATACAATGTGCAACTATTGCCACTGGCATTTAAACAAGAATAGTGGCCGGAAAAACCAGCCTGAAGGTACTTCCTGCACCCACGTTCGATTCAATAAATATGCGGCCATTCATCCCGTCAACAATTTTCTTACAGATGGTAAGGCCAATACCCGAGCCGCTATACTCCCTGGTAGTTTGTATACGTTGAAATATCTGAAACACCCTTTCGTGGTAGTTCTCATCTATACCTATACCATTATCGGCAATGGCAATCTCTACTTCATTGCTTTTTGTAATACAGGTAACCTTTACCATGGGTGTTTCACTTTCATTATATTTAATACCATTGGCTATTATATTTTGAAACAACTGCAGCATTTGGGTCCTGTCAGCAGTTATCTCTGGTAACTCATCACAGATAATAGCAGCGTTCTTTTCTTTTAATAACACATCCAGGTTAAGGCCAATTTCGGTCATCACGTTCTTAAGCTTAACAGGCTCAACCTTTGTATTAGCATCAATTTTAGCAAGGCGCAGCAAGTCAATTATCAGCAACTCCATACGCTTGGCACCGCCTATGGCAAAGTTTATAAACTCTGTTTGCTGCTCGGTTATATTATCGTTCAGGCTTTTCTTCACCAGCCCCATGTAAGAGGTTATCATACGCAGTGGTTCGCGCAAATCGTGCGAAGCTACGTGGGCAAACTGCTTCAACTCATTATTCGAAATCTCTAACCGGTGTACGTAGCTCTTTATCTCCTCGTTTTTTTGCTGCAGTAGCAAAGCTTCCTTCTCGCGTTGCTCCGATTCAAACTCCTTTTTGGCTCTTGTAAGCGAGTTCGTTTTCTCAATATCAAAGTGGCTTTTCAGGCTTTCTGTATATAGTTTTTGGTAAAAAAGAGCGCTACGGGTATCGCCGGTTTCCTCCATAAACTTAGATAGCAACCCATATACATTGCATAGCTCCTGCTTGTTATCCAGGCGCTTAAATATTGTTTCCGACTCTTTAAGTTCTATCAGCGCTTCGCGCTTTTGCCCCAGCGCAAACAGGGTTTCGCCAATAGCTACTTTTACCATACCGGTTTCGTATGCCATTTGCTTATCCTGGTAATAGGCTATCCCTTCCTGCAGGTAAATAAGTGCCTCGTTGTACCGGTGCGTGCGCAAATGCAAAATACCCAGGTTAGCGGTAGTTAGTGCCAGGCTGTATACATCATTGGTTTTAGTATCCAGGTCTAATGCCTTAAATAAAAATTCTATAGCCTTATCCTGCTGGCCTTTACGCTCCAGTATACCGGCATACGATACATAACTTTTAGATAAGCGGAAGTGGCTCTCGGTTTCTTCATAAATCTGTATCGCCTTTTGCAAATACTCCTCGGTACACAGGTTAAGCTCCGATTGGCTAAGCAGCAGCGATACATTGTAATAAAACGAAGCCAGTAGCCCCTTTTCACGCGTGCTTAATTCCGCACGTGTTTCCAGCTGCTTAAGGCCGGCCATATAACTCTCCTGTGCCGAAAACACATCCCCTTTTAGCTGATAAGAGTTACCAAGGGTCATGTATAATTTATAGCCTACATCGCCCCTGTTATGTGGCTCTGTTTTAGCCAGTGCATCGTTACAAAGCTCTATGGCAGCATCGTAGTTATTAGCTACCAGGCAATGATAAAATGCCAATAGGTATTTAGCTTCTGCAAATTGTTTAGGGTTCCCACTTTCGTTAGCCAAAGCCATCGCTTTTTCGGCCAATGGCAGCGCCGCGGTACTGCGACGATCAATTAACT
>DATGWP010000136.1:0-28353 GCA_035299425.1 Chitinophagales bacterium
CGGCACCTTCGTTTTGTTCGGCCAGGGCAGCTTCTTTCTTCATTTTTTTCTTGGCTTTGCGCGGTATGTGCGTGTGCGTTGCGTGGTCGGCAGTTTCTTCCTCGCTACCGCCGGTGGCCGTTTGGTTGTTAGTGGTTTCGTGTTCCTGTGGCTCGTTCAATTTGTTAAAGCTGTTTTCTTCCTTGTTGTTTTTTTCGTTGTAGTTCATTTCGTTAAAGTTTAGTTGTTATAAAATGCGCGGTTGCATGCCGGGATGTTTTATGTTGTAATAATTATGCCAACAAGGCTGCGGGCGCAGCAAAAATCTATCAACAAAAAAATGAAACACGGGCAGCCACACAGCAGCTATAAAGAGTGTAAGCTATGCCGGATGTATGGTACAGGGCAGCCAGCCGCTGTATACCGGTACGTATGGGATAGTGTCTGAATTTCCCCAGCGTTTCCCCACAGAGAGCAGATTACCGGTGAAATGTGGCCCTAATAATGCGGAAAATGCAACCTTGTAAGCAGTGGCACAAAATGGCAGGATATTGGAATAAAGGAGCATGCAAAAAAATTAGCAACTATGTTTGACCAGCGTATAATTAAAATAGTAAGCAGGTATTTTAACGCACCCGCCGAAGCGATTAGCCCAAACACCAATTTTCAAAATGATTTGAATGCCGATTCGATTGATATGGTAGAATTTACCATAGAGGTAGAGAAGGAATTTAATTTCCTTTTTCACGATGAGGATATAGAAAAAATGCGCGTGGTGGCCGATGTAATGCACTACCTTACACAACCGGCAGCTGTGGCCGCTTAATCGGTAATAGAAACCGGTGCGGGCTGCAGTAACTCTGCCTGCCGCTCTCTCAGCGGTACAAAATCTTCTACATAAGCATCGCAGGCATCTACTTTAGGAAACTGCGCTTTGTAATAACCGGCCATAGCGCTTACGCTAAACGGCAGCAGCGATACCTGTGAGTGATACAGGCGAATGTATTTGCGGGCCATAAACGATTGTATAGGGTCGGTGGCTATGGCAATATTTTTAAACCCCATGCCCATTGCTTTTTTTACACCGTAAGCAATGTTTTCGTGGCTGTGCAGGGCCTTGTCTTCTATAAAGGTATGCTGGGTAGGTATGCCCATGCTATCGGCCATTATTTTCATTACCAGCGCCTCTACATAGGGGCTGTGCACTGCCGAGCCCGAAAAGATAATGTGGCGTGCAATACCGTTTTCATATAACTCTTTGGCCCACAGCATGCGCGCTTTTAGCAGGGGGTTAAGGTTGGCAGTATCGTAGGGCAGGCCGGGCACAATAACCACATCGAAGGGGGCTTTGCTTACATGCTTATGGTAGGTGTGCTGGGTGTGGTGGTTTAATATACCGCACGACGTAAGCAAACTGCCTATAAGCAGCGCCTGAAAACAAAAAAGGATTTTTTTCATATGTAAATCTGTTTGCTAAATCCTTGTCGTTTGGTGTTTGAATATACGAATAATGTTTGTTGTTGGCTAATTTTAAACAAAGGCCCGGTAGTAATGTTGGGGCGGGGTTAAAGTTTTTAACGTATTTTTAATAAAACGAACATACTATTCTATGGTAAGGTATTTACTTCTTGCATTGTTTAGCTGGCTTGCTGCGCAGGTGTATGCGCAAAGCAACTATTGTATAAAAGACCGCTTTGCACAAACCTATACCTTTGATAGCAGCGCTATAAAAGTAACCACCGGTGTTACGTATGCAGTATCGGCACGGTGGCCGGCCGCTACAATAGACTCGTTAAAGCTGGATGTGTTTGAACCCGATGCAGTTGCTGATACGCTTACTAAGCGGCCGTTTATTTTATTGGCGCATGGCGGTGCTTTTTTGGCCGGTAACCGGGCCGATATGCACTACCAGTGTATGGAGTATGCGCGCCGGGGTTTTGTGGCGGCTACGATATCGTACCGGTTGGGCTGGAACTGTGCCGCTACCGACCTGCTGGGCGTGTGCGCGTTTTGCCAGGGCGAGAACTACAAGCTGCAAACGGCTACCTACCGCGCCGCGCAGGATGCCCGAGCTGCCCTGCGCTACATGGCAGCTAATGCAGCTACGTATGGCATAGACACTGCCTGGCTATTTGCCGGTGGCGAAAGTGCAGGCTCTATCACGGCCATGCACGCCACCTTCTGGAGCCAGCAGGAGGCGGATGTGTTTGCGCCCTGGGCGGTAGGGGAGGTGGGCCTGCTGGATACTGCGGGCAACCAACTGCCCAACAATTACACTATTAAAGGCGTGATAGATAACTGCGGGGCTGTAAGCCGCGATACTATTGTGCTTAACAACGGAAACATACCGGTTATCAGTTTTCACGATGAGAACGACTGTGTGGTGCCTACCAACACAGCGCAGGTAATAAGCTGTACCTGTTCGGCATTTTACTGGGCGGCGGGTTCATCTACCATACACAGCAGTATGCAGGCGGCGGGCCTGTGCCACGAAATGAATTTGGTGCCGGTATCGCTTAACCACTGCTCGTACCCCAGCTGGAACCTGGTGCGCAGGGCCAGTTGTTTTCTCAAGCGTATAATGTGTAACGAATGCACCGGTGGCAATAATACTACGGTGGCCGCTACCAGCTGCGATACCCTGCAGCAACTGCCGCTGGCCCTGCCGGTAGTAAAGATGAATAACGTGCAGCCGCTGCTGTATTACCCCAACCCGGCCACAGGCCCTGTAACACTGGATGTAAGCAACCTGCTGAGCGCTGCGCCGCTTACCATTACCCTGCGCGATGCTACCGGCCGTGTAGTAGAGCAAACTGCCGGTGTAGCGCAGCCGCAATATACCCTGCAAACTACATTAACCGCTACCGGTATTTACTTTATAACTGTAGAAGGAAGTACCGGTGTAGTGGCTACGGGCAAGCTGGTAAGGTAGGGGCGCTGCTCATAAAAAGCTTTATTTTGAGCCGATTAATAAGCGCTGCTAAGCATACATTAATGCAGTAGCTGCGCTATACTCACTATGCTGTGTTTTGGCCGGTTTGTTGGCCGATGTGTTGTGCGATTTTAATTCGTGCCAAACCAGGAGTGTAAGCGCCGAGAATACAAAAATAACCCAAAGGACAATCAGAAAATTTTTCATAACTCAGGGGTTTTAAATTCTATCCTCTCATACTTAACCCCGTGGTTTTTTGTTTCCCATTTGTTGGCAAATTGAACATACCATGGGCTGTTAAGTGTTGCATTTTTGCAAGTAGCTAATACCTACAGGCTACAGCCTTACAGGTTAACAATGCACACGCTGTTATTAGATTTTATTTAATCTGTTTCGCAGGATGGTGCTGTTCTTTAATGGCCGGTTAATGGTACGGTATTCTTGATTTGGGGAATACCGGTAGCCAGCTATGGTAAAACAACCGGTATTAACAAATAATGGAACCTATGCTGCAAAAGTTGCAGGTTACAATATTTTCTTACATTTGGCCTACCCACAATTTGGCTATTATTATTTAATAGTGTAAGAGACAGCAGTAGAATAGTGTACAAAAAACACGTGAAATGAAGAAAACTACTCTTACTATCCTGTGGGCATTGCTCACGGTTATTACCAGGGCGCAGGTAGATTCGGCGGAGGCCGCTGCCGATTTTGCCCAGCTATCGCTGGAGGAGTTGATGGATATTCCCATCTATTCTGTTTCTAAAGTCCATGAGTCGAGTTTTGATGCGCCGTTATCGTCCAGCGTGGTTACGCGCGAAGAGATACGCAAGGCGGGCTGCACCAGTATAATGGAGGCTATGCGGCTGGTGCCGGGGGTAATAGTGCGCGAGCAAAGCAATGGCAACTACGATATACATATACGCGGGCTGGATAATGTGCCGCCCAACCTGGGCATGTATTTTTTTACCAATAGTACCACGCTGGTAATGATAGACGACCGCCCGGTATACAACTACCTGCACGGCGGCACTTTTTGGGAAACCCTGCCTGTAGATATTAATGATGTAGAAAAGATAGAAGTGGTGCGGGGGCCGGCAGCCGCTATGTACGGGCCCAATGCCGAATCGGGGGTTATAAATATAATAACCCGCAAGCCCGAAAAGAAAGGTGTGTATGCTGTAGCCAATGCTATGTATGGACGGTTTAACACCGGTATAGCCAATGCCAGTATAGGCTATAAGTTTAACGATAAAATAAGCGCCCATGTATCGGGTAATTTTCAAACCCGCGAAAGGACCCAAACGGGCTATTACGATGTAGTGCGCGACCAGTTTGTACCGCTGGATACCTTTGTAACCGACGACAGCCTGCGCCGGGCGCGCTACCCGCACCCTAAGCTGGCTATGCGCAAGTATGGGTTTAACGGTTTTATTAATTACCAGATAAACAGCCGCGCCGCCATCGCTTTATCGGGTGGGGGGCAAGGCAGCGAGGTGCAAAACCAGTTTGCCACCAGTTATCTTACCACGGCTAAGTCGGCCAGTTATTATGTAAATGTAAAAGGCGATATATACGGACTGGGCATACAATATGCTTACCTGCATGGTACCCAATCGCCGCAGGTGGGCGTTACGCCCTGGAAATGGGATTTTAATACCACCGATATAACTATTGATTATAAAATTGACCAGGTAAAAAACCTGGTAATTACACCGGGTGTGGGTTACCGGCGCGCTACCTACGACGATACGAAATATGTGCGCGAGGATATAAGAGAAGGCTTTTTTAACCGGAAGATAAATGCGTACTCGCTGGCTGCTTTTTTGCGGGTAGATTATACCGCCTTTAAAAATAAGCTGCGCCTGGCTGCTGCAGGCCGTATAGACAAATTCTTTTACGGGCCCAAAGAAATATATGGGTCGTGGCAGTTTATGGTTACGTATAAGCCTGTGCCTAAGCACCTGCTGCGTATTGTGCACTCGCGGGCTAACCGGGCACCGCTGTTTATCGATGATTTTCTTAATCAGGCATCCACTTTTTTTGTACCGCAATGGGGTTACGGCACGGTGCAACTACTGGGTAACAGCAACATAAAACTGTTGACTACCGATATGCTGGAGCTGGGCTACCGCGGCAAGCTGAAAGATAACCTGACTATAGATTTAGTAGTGTTTGGCAGCCACACGCGCAATTTTGCCAATGTGGTATACGAGAGCACCACTGTAGATACTGCGCGGCTTAACACCAACGTGATTTTTAAATTCCAAAACCTGCCGCTGCGGGTAAGGCAGCTGGGGGCTACCCTGGCATTTAACTTTGTAGCCGGCAAAATTCAGATTAAGCCATACCTTACGGTGCAGCACACCACGCTGTTTAACTACTCGCAGTATGCGGCTTCGCCTACAGCCGATACAGCGTTTTTTGTGCCCGACCCTGCTATCTACAATATCAACTCTGGTGTGGGTACGCAAATGGCACACAAAGCTACGCCGGCCGTGTTTGGTGGCGCCTATCTCGATTTTCAGGTTACGCCGCAACTTAATTTTAACATCAACCCTTATTTCCTTTCGGGGCATACGCAGCTGGAGGGCAGCAACCTTACCTATAATGATGGTAAAAGAGGGGTGGAGAAGATATCGCCAAAATTTATAATGAATGTAATGGCTTCTTATACCTTCTTTAAGAAACTGACGGTATTTATGAATTTTAGAAACTGCTTTAGCGATAAAAGCCGCGAATTTTACCGGGGCGATATTGCAGGCTTTAAAGTATTGGGGGGAATAAATTTTGAGTGGTAATAAAGTGAAGTATAAAGCAGGTTATGAAAGCTAAGTGGATAATACCTTTTCTGTTGTTGTTTTTTGTGCAGGGCACCTCTATGTCCCCTATTGCCGAAAGCAACGAAGAGTATAACCTGAAAGCTGCATTTGTTTACCGGTTTACCAATTATATAGATTGGGAAACACACCTGGGCAACGAGGATTTTGTAATAGGTATTGTAGGTGCTTCGCCTATCAGCCAGCCATTGTATGCCATAGCTAAATCGCAAACAGTAAAGGGCCATAAAATTATCATTCGTACGTTCAACACACCGGCTGATATAGGACGGTGCCATCTGCTGTTTATTCCGCAGCGTACGGGTTTTTCGTTGAGTGAAATAATGGGGCGTGTGCCCAAAGGTATGCTTACCGTAAGCGAAAAGCCCGGCTATGCTGCGCAGGGTACCAATATCAACTTTGTAGTAGTAGACGATAAACTGAAGTTTGAAATAAACACAAAATCGCTGTATACTTCGGGGCTTACAGCAAGCTCGCAGATATTAAAGCTGGCCATAATTGTAAATTGAAAGATGTTTAACCTGGAGAATTCTTCTATACGGAAAAACCTGATACTTATTCAGCTGACCACGGCTTTTATGGCTGTGCTTATCTGCTGCGGGTTTTTTGTGTATAATGATATAAAGCTGTTCAGGGACTCATCGATAAAAACAAAGTACTCGATAGCCGAAATTGTGGGGCTTAGCGTAGCCCCGGCACTGGGCTTTCTGGACGAGGAAGCCGCCACCCAAATGCTGGCCAAGCTGAAGAGTAACCCGGCCATATTGAACGCAGCAATTTTTGATAAGGATGGAAAAGAGTTTGCCCGCTATACACGCACCGGGCAGCAGCCCTTTACCTTCTCGCTAAGCGGTAACAGCGAAAAGGAAAGCCAGGAAGGCTATATGCAAAAGGTGATAGTAAGCTACAAAGTGCGCGACCCCGATTTTTTGGGCACTGTAATGCTACGTGCCGAGTTGCAGGGGTTTAAAGAGATACTGATGAACTATATACAGGTGGGTGTTTTTATTCTGATAATTAGCCTGGTAGTGGCGTTTATTATTTCTACGTTTTTGCAGCAGTATATAACCAACCGGTTGCTGGCCTTTGTAGCCAAAACAAAAGAGGTAGGCGATACCAATAACTTCTCTATACGGTTGCCTACGGCAGGTAAAGATGAAATTGCCACGCTGTCGGTAGCCTTTAATAATATGCTGGCGCAGATAGAAAAAATGCAAAGCGCCCTAAAACACAGTAATGTAGAGCTGGAAAAACGCGTAAAACGCCGCACGGCCGAGCTGGAAAGGGCCAACCAGGAACTGGAGCGGTTTGTATACGTAGCCTCGCACGATTTGCAGGAGCCACTGCGCACAATATCTAACTACACCGGCTTGCTGGAGAAAGGCTACTCTGCCCAGCTTGATGATACTGCCAATAAATACCTGAGCCGCACGCTAAGGGCCGCATCGCGTATGCGTACGCTTATACGCGATCTGCTGGAGCTGAGCCGCATAGGCCGCAATGCACAGTTTACGCAGGTAGATACTACCGAGATAATGAAAGAAACCATTGCCCAGCTAAACGCCGCCATAGAAGAGAGCCACACTAAAATAACCTACACCGGCCTGCCGGTGCTAACCGGTAACGAGGTGGAGTTGAAGCTGCTGTTTCAAAACCTGGTGAGTAATGCCATTAAGTTCCGCAAGGCCGAAGGCACACCCGAAATAAATGTATCGGCTGTAGACCGCGATACGCACTACCTGTTTGCGTTTGCCGATAACGGCATTGGTATAGAAGAACAATATAAAGAGCGTATATTTATTGTGTTTCAGCGGCTGCATGGCAAAGATGAATATGCCGGCACCGGTATAGGCCTGGCTACCTGCCAGAAAATTGTAACCCTGCACAAGGGCGAAATTTGGGTAAAGAGCACACCGGGCCTGGGCAGTACCTTTTATTTTACAATAGCTAAAGATTTAAAATAACCCCACTATACTTACATTATGAAAAAGCTAAACTGCATACTGCTGATAGACGATAACACGGACGATAACGAGTATCATGAAATTATAATACAGGAGGCCGGTGCATGCAGCTGTGTACGCACCGCCGAGAATGGCGTAAAAGGGCTGGAGTACCTGGCTAAAGCGGTAGACCCCGACTGCAGTGCCGACTATCCTAAACCCGACCTTATTTTTCTGGATATAAATATGCCCCGCATGAACGGCTTCGAATTTTTAGAAGCCTACAACAAGCTGGACAACAGCGTGAAAGCTACTGCTGTTATCTGCATGCTTACCACATCGCTAAACCCCGATGATAAAAAGAAGGCCCTGGAACTAAACGCCGTAAGCGAGTTTGAACACAAACCCCTTACTGTAGATATGCTGAAGAAAATAATAGAGAAGTATTTTCCGGAGTAAGTAAGGCGTAATCAAGACGTTGTTCACGCTAAAATCTTCTTACAGCCCTGATGCTTGCATCCCAACTTTTAGACGCAGATTGGGCTAAATTGCCATTAAGGAAATCGGTTACTACTGTATAAGCATTATCTGCGTCAATCTCTGTTGAGCTCCAGTATCCATAGTAATTATAAAAACCACCCATTAAATCCTTCTAAAAGCGAAAGGATAATAAAGAGTTTCAAAGGTGATAGTATTTGCAGGGTGTATATGTAAATATAACAATAAGCTTCTTTTACAGATTTGGAATACTGGTATTGCGGTTGAATAAAAATTATGAGCCGGTTAGCTAATTTATTCGGCTCAACGACATTACAGATTGGCTGGTATACTTTACAAATGTGATTTTAAAAGCACAGTTACAGGCTAAAGAGTTGATTGATTTTACACTAAGGAAAGCGATAAATCCCCCTACTTCATCAACCCCTCCAGCTCGGTTAAAAAGGCCGTCTGAGCCGCAATGATTTTTTCTTTGGCTATGGGTATGGTAAACCATGCCGCCTTATCTACTTCGGGTATAGATTTACGCAGGCCCGATTTGGGCGGCCACTCAATGTCTATCTGGTTGCTTTTTATGTTGGTGGCATCTAAATCGTGCTGCACCGCCCACGCGTGTACTACCTTGCCGCTTTTCTGTTTTATAGGGGTTAGCGGCAGCCAGTTGCCGGCTACGGCTATGCCAAGTTCTTCTTCTACCTCTCGCTGGGCAGCCAGTATAGGCTCTTCATCTCCTTCTATTTCGCCTTTGGGTATACTCCAGGCAGCAAGGTCTTTCTTGCTCCAGTATGGCCCGCCGGGGTGTACTAATAGTACTTCTAAGGTTTTGTTTTGTAACCGGTAGAATAAAATTCCTGCGCTTTGTTTAGGCATGGGTAAATAGTTTGGTGTATGCAAGTTAGTCAAAAGCTATGCCCTTGATAAGGGCCATAGCAAAGCGGCTGCCTTATGAGCCGGATTACTATGTAAGATATGAAAGCGTTTACCTACTGATAACTCAGCGCTGCGCCTATACCAAATATTACATGGGCCACCAGCAGGTTGGCATAATAAGCGGGTAGGTTTAAAAAAGGCGGGTTGGGATGTAGCTTTAATGTAATATGCCATGTGGCTATACCCACCAATCCGGCTAAGGCACCCATCCACACGCCGTTAAGCACCGTGGCGTGTATGCGCGTATTTTCCCACACCAGTCCAAAGCCTATAACAAACAGGTAGCCCACCGCAAAGTGTAGTACCCAGCCAAACAGGTAATACACCATAGTGTTTAAATGGGGGGCTATGCGCTTTAGCAATACGCCCAGTATTTCAGGCTCTTTAAAGTTGCGCTCTACAGCATACGATAGTGCGTAGCTAAATAGTGTCATTACTACTGTAGCCACCAGGCCGGCCAGCAGTATATGGGTTAGTGATAGTTGCATGGGGTGTATATAGCAATTGGTCTGCCAAAAATGGTGTAGGGTAATTCTATAATAATTGCACCGCTTAACAGATTTTGTAGGTAGTATGTGCTCCTCATCAACTATAGGTACACTTTGCTATTATTGCCTTATAATTTTTATATCCTATGGCAGCCAATGGCCCTATCATACTTATAGAAGACGATGCCGACGATGTGCATATTTTTGAGCAGATAATGAAAGATATTAAAGTGGAGAACGAGGTAGTTACTTTTATTACCTGCAGTGCCGCCATGGACTACCTGGTAACTACCAAACAGAAACCTTTTTTAATTGTATGCGATATAAACCTGCCCGAGCAGAATGGCCTCGAATTTAAAAAGCAGGTAGACGAAAACCCCTATCTGCGGCGAAAGAGTATTCCTTTCATTTTTTACTCTACCAGCACCAACATACATGATGTAAACAAGGCCTATACCGAAATGAGCACGCAGGGCTTCTTTGCCAAATGCTCTGATTTTGAACAAGGCCGCGAGCTTTGGAAAACCATTATTGCCTACTGGAAACAGTGCTGCCATCCTAATACGTAGTGGGGGTAAATGTTACCGAACGGGCTAGGCTGTTAGCTTTTAAAACATCCCGTAGCATCGCCACCGCTAAGCCTTTTTTAATGTTCAATTATAATGGTAGGCGTTAGTGCCAAAAATTGCCATAAATCATCAAATAAAGGCGCTAATACTTCCTTTGCATAACAAATGATAGAAAAACAATCTAACAAATTCGTTTTTTAAATATTAACGCCGTACTCTTGCGGCGACATATTAGCTTTTTTTGCAAAAGAGAGGCTGACACTAACGGACTAGGTGCAATTGTTTTATTTTTTTATCTGCCACCCCGGGTTTACCTGGCCAGGGGTGTAGGATTTTTAATCTATTCAATCACCGCTCAAAAAACCCGGCATTGCCAAAAGCGGGAATAAACAAATGATGGCGCAAAAAACATTTATATCCTTCACTAAGGGCAGAGGCTGCACCCCGGCCTGGGCTCTTTAAAATCCCTGATTATGAAACTTTTAACCATCCCCTGTAAAAGCTTAAGGCTTTTAACCCTACTCTTTATTGTTCTCTCCATTCTGCCGCAGGCCGCTAAGGCATCGCACTACATGGGCGGAGAAATTACCGTAACCTACGTAACCGGCAATACTTACCGCATAACCCAAAAAATATACCGCGATTGTGCAGGTGTTACATTGGGTACTACTACGATAGTTAATGTTACATCTTCGTTAGGCAATACATCTTATACCCTTAACCGTACCAGCGTAGTGGACCGCACTGTTTTGTGCCCCGGGCAGGTATCGCGCTGTGCAAGCACAGCCGGTGTGCAGGGTACCGAAGAGCACATATACTCAGCGGTAGTTACATTGGTGCCTAACGTAACCTATACTATCTCATCTACACTTACGGCGCGCAATAACTCTATCACCACGCTTACCAGCCCCGGCTCGCAGGATATGTTTTTATCTACCGTGTTCCGCACCGAGGCCAATAACAGCTCGCCGCAGTTTTTAAATCTGCCTATAGGCACATTTTGTATTAACCAGCTGGCTTCTTTATCGCCTAACGGGTTTGACCCCGATGGCGATGCCCTGGTTTTTTCGCTGGTAAATGCACGCCGTTCGGCAGTTAACCCGGTACAATACGCTGCCGGTTTTAGCGGCCTTAACCCGCTTACATCATCATCGCCTATTACTATTAACCCTAATACCGGGCTTTTATCTTTTACCCCTACCGTAGCTAACCAGATACCGGTTATATGTGTACGTATAGAAGAATACCGCAACGGGCTTAAGATAGGCGAAATTACCCGCGATGTGCAGTTGCGCATGGTTAGCTGTGCCAGCAACTCGGCACCAGCCCTTTCGGCGCTGCCAAGCGTGGTAGTGCCTGTGGGCCAGCAGTATTGTGTAAACGTAGCAGCTACCGATGCTGACAATAATGCAATTACCCTTACCGCTACCTCGGGTATTATACCTCCGGCTACTTTTACACTGGGTACCTCGGGCGCAGGTTTTGCCAATGGCACTTTCTGCTTTACACCCACTTTGGCCCAGCAGGGTAATACGTATTCGGTTTCTATCAATGCTATAGATAATGCCTGCCCACAGCCGGCATCTACGGTGCGTACTTTTAACGTTACTGTACCGGCACCTTGTAATGTAACTATCAATGCCAGTGCTACACCGGCTGCCTGCGGCGCCAGCGATGGTACTGCTACAGCATCGCTTAGCGGTGGTGTAGGCCCTTACCAATACCAGTGGAGCGGCGGTGCTGCCCCATCTACCCAAACCAGCTTAACCGGTTTGGCTGCCGGCACTTACTGTGTAACCATAGTAGATGGCAACAGCTGCGTGGGCGAAACCTGCGTAACCGTTACCGGTGGTTCATCATCGGTGCAGTTAACTGCCGATGTGGTAAACAATACCTGCGCACTGGCCAACGGCAGCATTACACTATCGGCTACCGGTGGTGTAGCGCCTTACAACTTCTCTATCAACGGCGGAGCCGCACAGGCTTCGGGCTTGTTTGAAAACCTGCCTGCAGGTACTTATGCTACAGCTGTAACCGATGCCAGCGGATGCGGGGCTACTACCGGTACTGCTACGCTGTTAGATATTGCTGATGTAACACCACCTACGGCTAATTGCCTGAACGTAACCCTGCAGCTGGATGCTTATGGCAATGCTGCTACTACTGCCGAGGAGGTAAACAACAACTCGAGCGATGAGTGCGGAGCGGTAACGCTGCGCTTGTCGCAAACAGATTTTGATTGTAGCCACTTAGGCAACAATACCGTTACACTATATGTAACCGATGGCAATGGTAACCAATCTACCTGCCAGGCTACTGTAACGGTAGAAGACAACCTAGACCCGGATATTCACTGCAAACCGGCTACCCTGGTACTGGATGCTACCGGCAATGCAACATTAACTACTGCCGATGTGCGCGACCACGACCACGAGAACTGCACTGTGGTATCGCTTACATTATCTAAAACTGCTTTTAACTGCAGCAACCTGGGCCCTAATTATGTAGACCTTACTGCTGTAGATAACAGCGGCAATACATCTACCTGCCAAACCCTGGTAACCGTGGTAGATAACGAAGCACCTGTGGCTAACTGCCAGAATGTAACTGCGGTATTAGTGGGCAGCGAAGCCACTGTAACAGCGGCTGAAATAAACAACGGCAGCACCGATAACTGCGGTATTGCTTCGTTAACCCTGGATAACACCACGTTTAGCTGTGCCGAACTGGGCGCTAATACGGTAACCTTAACTGTAGCAGACTATAGCGGCAACGCAACCACCTGCCAGGCTACTGTAACCGTGGTAGATAATACTGCACCGGTGGCTAACTGCAAAAATGTAACTGCTGTATTAAACGGTAACACGGTATCTGTTACAGCTACCGATGTAGATAGCGAAAGCTCTGATAACTGCGGTGTGGCATCAGTAAGTATTGATAACGGCACGTTTACCTGTGCTAATTTGGGTGCCAACACGGTAACCTTAACAGCAACCGACGCCAGCGGCAATTCATCTACCTGCCAGGCTACAGTAACTGTAGTAGATAACGAAGCACCGGTAGCAGTTTGCCAAAATGTAACGGTTACCTTAAACGGTGGCACAGCTACTGTAACAGCGGCACAAGTAGATAACGGCAGCAGCGATAACTGCACCATTGCCTCTTTAAGCCTGAGCAATACAGAGTTTACCTGTGCTAACATTGGTAACAATACAGTAACCCTTACAGTTACCGACCAATCGGGTAATTCATCTACCTGCGATGCTACAGTAACTGTAGTGGGCAGCATACCGGTAGTAAGCATTACCGTAAACCCATCGCCTGCTGTGCTTAATGGTTTACCTAATACTATTTACAGGGGCTATGGCCCGCAAAGCTTAACGCTTACCGGTACCGGTGCATCTACCTATGTATGGGCTGCATCTGCCAGCCTAAGCTGCACTAACTGCACGGCTACTAATGCATCGCCTACTGCTACTACTGCATATACCGTAACCGGTACTAATGAGTATGGTTGCACTGCATCGGCCACTAAAACAATATGCGTGATAGATGCCCGCGACTTTGATAAGAAAGGAAACCCTAATGGCAAAGTGCTTATCTGCCACATACCACCGGGCAACCCTGCTAACTCGCACACGCTTAGCGTAAGCGCTAATGCTATACCGGCGCACCTTGCACACGGCGATGTATTAGGCGCTTGCGGCGCTGTATGCGGCAGTGCTAAAACCGACGAGGACGGCGGTGCAGAGGCTATGATAATAAATGGCGAAGAAACTAATGAGCTACAGGTTAATGTGTATCCTAACCCATCGGCCAACCAGTTTCAGGCAAAAGTTGCCGGCAACAGCAACGAAGAAATCGACATCCGGATATTTGATGTGCTGGGCCAGCTGATTGATATTAAAACAGGCCTTGCCAACCAAACTGAATACACCTTTGGCAGCAACTTAACTGCCGGTATTTACATGGTAGAAGTTAAACAAGGCGAAAGCAAACAACTGGTTCGCGTTATTAAATCGAACTAATTTTTTGTAATTGAATTACTTATTGCAAAAAGCCGCTGTATGCAAATACAGCGGCTTTTTTTGTGGTGCGTGAGTGTACATCAGTTGGTGTGCCAATGGTATGTTTCTTTAAATCTTTATATTCGGAAAAACAAAAAACCATGAGCCCATCTGCCAAAAGCGTATTTTACTTTGGAGTTTACCTGGTTGTATTAGGCCTTGCGCTGATAGTGCAGCCCAACCTGCTGCTGGGTATATTTAATATAGTGCCTACCTACGAGGTATGGATACGCGTAGTAGGTATGCTGCTGCTGGCACTATCTGTATACTACATTGTATTCAGCCGCAATGATGTTGCCCTGTTTTGTAAAATAACCGTGATTATCCGCTCTACCATTATCCTGTTTTTTACTGCATTTACCCTGCTGGGATGGGTGCAGCCTGCCATTATACTGTTTAGTGTAGTAGACCTGCTGGGCGCTATATGGACCGGTGTGCTATTGAAAAAAGAGGGTAAGTGGTAGGTTAGGTAATGAGTATGGTGCGTTTACTTATAAGCCAAGACCGCCGCTTTTTGATAATTTTCTTTTAACTACCTGGTCAGGTATTTTTCGTCTGCTTTAGCATCATCTACCTGCTCCTTAAATTCTTTGTCACAATCATAAGCAGTCTTTACATTTTCGTTAAAGTGTAGGCACCTTCTTATTTTTTTTGGTTTATCGCGATTTTTGAAATAAACGTAGGCTGTTACTGAAAACTCATCATCATAGGCTTTTAAACCCAACCCAAAATTGGTTTCACTGTTGGTAATAATTATATCCTGATTTGGAAAGGTGGGGTGCAAATGATAAATAACGGAATCTATTTTAATAAAATCTTTAACGCCGGCACTTATATATAGCTGAAAACTGTGCCATACACAATCGTTAATCAGGCATTTATGTAGTTTGTTTGACGTGTAAAATAAATCTACCGATTCGTAATCTTCCTTTTTGGCTATGTTGCCATATATTGCCTGTACTGCTTTTATGTCACCTTCACTCAATACACCGTTGTTATTATACTGCGGGTTACAATAATTCATTACCGAATGTGCATCGCAGGGCATGTATATATCTCCGTCATCGCCTTGCTTCTCTGCTTTACAATTTATAAATGCGCAATCTTTACGGTTTTGCTCATGTGCAAAACCAATAGCATGCCCAAACTCATGTACAGCAATTGCTTTTATGCAATAGTCAATATTGCCTTGGCAATTTTGTCCCCAGTTTTGAAAAGTAAAATTCAGCACCATACGTGCGTCTTTTTCTTTTAAATCGGTGCCCAGGCCGTCAGTATGTGGTTCTTCATCACTAATAAAAATATGTATAGCTGCATCTTTGTTGTATGCAGCAAACCAATCTGTGAACTCTATAGCAGAGTTGGCTTCCCAGTTTTCAGTTACGGCAGTTCTCACCAAATCGCGTTCCCGCTGATTTTGGGGTGTTGCATTATCCCAGCAAACCGAAATTTTAAACTTTCCGCTAGTCGGGTCCCTTGGCCACAAAGCACGCTTCAATGGGTAAGCGTTTTGCCGTTGTGCTATCATACTTAGTGGCACCACAACAAAAACCAAAATCAATAAGGCTTCTGGAATTTTATTAATGGTTCTGTTCATATTTACCATCGGCCCCCTGGCGCTGTACATATTTGGTAGTATTAAATGGCATTTCTGTTGCTTCAAGCATCGGTACTGGAGCAGCGTTGTGTGAAGGGTATTTTTTTAATCTTAGCGTATCCAGCTTTGCAATCCACTCATTTCTATATTCTTCAAACTTTTTTTTGTAGGCAACAGCTTCGGTACGATATTGTGTGCTTGTTTCTGCATCCTTTATAAAACTTTGAAGTGTATTGATGTTAGATACTATCCTTTCAAAATACAAACGTTTGACTGAGCCAGAAACTTCTTTACTAATAATTTCCTCAAGTATTTTAATTGCAACTTTGTTTTCTGCCAACCCACCTTCTACCCAGCGGTCTGATAAGCTTGTTGTACCCGGTTCATTTTTTGAAAAATCACCGGTTAACAGTGGAGGAAAGCTCTCTTGTAGTTTTATACTCGTATTATCTGCTTTATAAGTTTTTCCATTAATAGTTGTAAAAGTATACCACTCAGGATCGGTGAATGTATAGAAAGATGAAGGTGATTGCTGCAGCCTCATCCACTCTGTGTGTGTAATGACCTGATCAGACATTGCTGGATCTATCACCATTGTGTCAACAGCCAGACCGTTTTTAACTAACACAACTACTGCTACATGATAAGACCAACTTACCCTTTTTTGAATCCCGGTTTTGTCAGGAGCTGAGGGCTGCTCCTGGCTATAGAAGAGAGAGATGTTATATGGGTCGAAATTCCAGATTTTCTGATGGCCTATATTTTTATTCAATAGAATTAATGATGCCGCATGTGCACGCTTTTCGCAGTTGGAGTAAGCGTGTCCCCATTCAATACCGCTTTCATTTTTAATAGAATTAAAAGCACTTTCAGCTTCTTGTTTTGTAATGGCTTTAGTTGAGCTAAAATTCAATGTGGGTTTATTTCCGTAGCCAGTATTAAAGGTTATGCTAAAAGGCGTACTGCCATAGCTTGTAGCTGTAAAAGCAAGTAGGGCAGCAATAAATGACAACTTGATTATAGGGTTCATCGTATTTATACTTTAGTTGCTACAAAACTATATGCTCATTAGTCTTCGATTCTCGCCCAAAAGATGAGATTTTGTTAAATGCGGCCATATTAACGGTATACCGGTATTTTTCATGGATTAACAAAATCTCGACGAAATGGCTAGTAGTCATTTAAAACAGAAGCTTCACTTTTGGGCTGGCAAATCAATAAGCTGGTTAATAATTTTCTATCAACTATTTAAATCTATACCATGAACAAAAAACATCTCTCTTATCTTCTGTTGTTATTTATAACGATAGCTTTTAATGCTAATGCCCAAACGCTTAGTCGTAGTTTCACAGACAAACAGTTTACAGCAGCAGATGGCACTAAAAGAAAGTTTCTGGCGGATGGTGCGGTGTTAGCCGACCCACGCACTATTGTACTTCTTACACCTAGTTTTCCTGTCTCTTTTGGGCGGTTAGAGCAGGACAACGCGGGTAACTGGCGAATAGGCGCCCAACTAACGCTTGGCGCATCTTATTACTTGGTAGTAGGTAAAGCATTTTTAAATGATAATGGAACAACACAAGTAGAACCTTATTTCTCTATCGGTGCGCATATTGATGGGGGCCTTTCTCAAAACACGGAAACTGCCGGTGTGGTAGGAAATCTCAATGTAGGTGGAAGTGTAGGTTTTTACAAATACATAAATGTATTATTTGCTTATGATGTATTGAATAAAACACCCGTTTTTGGACTGGGCGGCAGGGTAGATCTGTTCAGTTTTACTCACGGCAGTGGAAGTATTATACTCAATAAAAAAGATTTTTAATAATATGATTAACATACAAAAGGTAATATTGCTGTTTGTTTGTTTTGATGTGGTATTTTGCGCTAATGCTCAACGACCCAAAATGGCTGATATTGAGCAACATTTTTATGGCGAGAATGTTAAGCAAAAAGATGCTACTACGGCTATAGTTAAAGTAGCTAATGCAGGAATACAGGTGTTGACTTTCGAAAAGTTTGACGGATTGAATATTACACAAGGAGATATTATCATTAGCAAAGCAGATGATAAAAAAATGCTGGGTACTATCGAGCTCGGCAAAACCTGGGCTAATAAAACCTTACCTTATATTATTGACGCCAATGTGCCTTCGAATATACGCGAGAACATTAAAGCTGCCATAGCACATTGGGAACAGACAACTCCTATAAGATTTACAGAGCGTACTACTCAAAAGGATTATGTTGTGTTCAGGCGCGGTAGTAGCCCTGGTATAGGGGCATCGCAGGTGGGTTGCCAGGGAGGGATGCAGGAAATATTTTTGGGGGTGCAAACCAATATAAGTGTTGCCATCCATGAGATAGGACACACTTTAGGTTTGTGGCACGAGCAGTCGCGTCCAGACAGGAACAATTTTGTAACTATTATGTGGCAAAATATTATACCTCGATACCGTAATAACTTTGAAACCGCCGGCACATTTTATGGGGATTACGACTTTAAATCAAGAATGCACTATAGCCCAGTTGCCTTTTCACTAAATGGGCAGCCTACAATAGTGCCAATTGACCCTAAAAATATTATTGAAAATGATGGGTATTTAAGCCTGGGTGATATAGCGGCAATTAACGCTTTGTATCCTTAATCGAATTTTTAATGGAATTGTTTAAACTACTTTGTTGAATTTAAATAACACTTATGAAAACATTTCAGCCCGTATTAACGGATATACTGCAAATTTTCTCTGAAGAAACATTAAAAAAACTGGACGCCGAAAATTTTGTTGTTCCGGCAGTTGGCAACTGGGGCCCCGATAGAGTTGTCACTTTGCGGGCGCAAGACACATCGGTAAAATCGCAATGGGATGGCACTTGCTCCAGTTTTGCAACTGTTGCCGCTATGGAGAACAAACTTGGAGGGACTGTTGAGTTATCTGAAAGATCATTATGGGATTTATATGGTGTATACTCTACCGAACAGGCACTTAACACAGCCAGGATACAATTTGTAATGGAAGAGCAATACTGGCCCCAACACCAACAATATCTTGATCCGCGCTACAGGGGTAAAGGCAGATATCAAATAAATGGCATTACCTACCTTGAGCGCCGCTATTTAGAAGTGTTGGCTGCTATTGATGGCGGTCATCCTTGCGTTGTAGCTCTTTCTACACCCACCGATTTATATAATGGCTTACCACAAGTAGAAGCCACTTCGGGTTTTTTACGCCGTTCAGGGCATGCTATCTGTGTATCAGGTTACAAGGTAGAAAATGGCAGGGCATATTTTTATGTGAAAAACTCGTGGGGTACGCGTACGGGCGATAATGGATACCAGTATGTAGCTTTCGATTTGTTTAATCAAAGAAATGTGTACGCGGTGTTTTGGGTTATTACCAATGTGTTTGATAGAGGCCCTCAGAGAAAGGCAAATACAGACCAAGAATACCTGATGACGGATGTTGAGTCTGTATTTTAAGTGCTCTTGGGTAGTGGTGAAGGAAGTGTATTATACTCCGCCATCATTTTTATATTCGCGCCCATGCCAAATACCAAACCAACCAGTTACCCCAAGGATAAGATTAAGATATTGCTGCTGGAGAACATCAGCGATGTGTCGGTAGAAGAGTTTAAAGAGGCCGGCTACACCAATATAAAGAAGTTGACTGCCGCGCTGGACGAGAAAGAGTTGATACAGGAACTTAAGGATGTGCACCTACTGGGCATACGAAGCAAAACACAGGTTACCGACCGTGTGCTGGCCCGCGCCAACAAGCTGCTGGGCATAGGCTGCTATTGCATAGGTATCAACCAGGTGAGCATAGCCGGCGCTACCGATAGGGGAGTGGCCGTGTTTAACGCCCCACATGCCAACACGCGCAGTGTAGCCGAGCTGGTGATAGGCCTTAGCGTAATGCTGATACGTAAGATAACCGATAAGAGCGCTGCAGCCCATAAAGGCATATGGCAAAAAGATGCCAAGGGCAGCTACGAACTGCGCGGCAAAACACTGGGCATAGTAGGCTATGGCAACATAGGCAGCCAGGTGAGTGTAATGGCCGAGGCTATGGGCATGGATGTAATTTATTACGATGTAGAGTCGAAACTGCCACACGGTAATGCCAAGCAGGTGCGCACGCTGAAAGACCTGCTTAAGCGCAGCAACATTGTAACCCTGCACATACCCAGCGAGGCAAGCACCCGCAACCTGATAAACAAAGAAACACTGGCTTATATGAAAAGGGGCAGCCTGTTTATAAACTACAGCCGCGGCGATGTGGTAGACCTGGACGCCCTGAAAGAGGCCCTGCAAAGCGGGCAAATAGCCGGTGCCGCTATAGATGTGTTCCCCGTAGAGCCGGAGAAGAATGGCGCCAGCTTTAGCACCGTGCTGCAAAACATACCTAACGTAATACTTACCCCGCACATAGGCGGCAGCACCGAAGAGGCGCAGATGAACATAGGCCTGGATGTAACCAGCAAACTGCTTAACTACCTGGAGCGTGGCAGTACCACAGGCTCGCACAGTGTGCCACAGCTTAACCTGCCGCTACAGGCCAAAACACACCGCATACTGCACATACACCGCAACGTGCCGGGCGTACTGGGCGAAATAAACAGCAAGCTATCCAGTCATGGTATAAACATATTGGGGCAGTACCTTAAAACCAACGATGCCATAGGCTATGTGGTATTAGACGTAGACACCACCCTGAGCAAAGAGGCGCTGGCGCTACTGAAAGAAGTGAAGAGCACCATTAAGGTGCGCATGTTGTATTAAACTTTCGGACTAAACTATAGTATATGGGTAATACTTCTGAGAGCAAATATCTTTTAGCGCTGGCTGCTTTAAAAGAGAGGATAAAGCAATCAAGGCTGAAAGCAGTTTTAGCCGTTAATCACGAATTACTCAGAGTTTATTGGGAGATAGGCATGACAATCCTTGAACAACAAAAAGAAGAAGGTTGGGGTAGTAAAGTAATTGATCGCTTATCATCTGACCTAAAAAGAGAATTTCCCGACTTTAAAGGTGTTTCGGTTCGAAACCTTAAATATATGCGTGTTTTTGCCGAAGCATATCCTGATTTTGGAATTGTGCAACAGCCTGTTGCACAAATTCAAACGACTGAAAATGAGGATTTTATATTTGTGCAACAGCCTGTTGCACAAATACCTTGGTCTAACCATGTTGTTATTCTGGAAAAAGTTAAAAATGCTAGGGAACGTGCTTTTTACATTCAAAAAACAATAGAAAATGGTTGGAGTAGAGCTGTGCTTTCTTTACAAATAGAGAATAAATTGTTTGAGCGACAAGGGCAAGCTATATCTAATTTTACTCAAACACTTCCTGCCACAGAATCGGACTTAGTAGCTGAAACATTTAAAAACCCATATATTTTCAACTTTATTACTTTAAGTGAAGAGCTAAAGGAAAGGGATATTGAGAGGGGGCTGATACAACATTTAAAGAAATTTATGTTGGAATTAGGCCGGGGTTTTGCCTATGTAGGTAATCAGTATAACCTGAATGTGGAAGGGGAAGATTTCTTTCTCGACCTATTGTTTTACAATTTTCATCTACACTGCTTTGTTACTTTCGAGTTAAAGGTCGGTGATTTTAAACCAGAGTTTGCCGGTAAGCTCAATTTCTATATAAATACGATAGATTCTAATATAAAGGGTCCAAAAGATAATCCTACAATAGGTATCCTTTTATGCAAAACACCAAATGAGACTGTAGTGAAATATTCATTACAAGGTATTACTACACCAATGGGTGTAGCTGAATATAAGTTAGAGCAAGCATTACCTAACCAACTTAAAGGCGAAATACCTACCATTGAAGAATTTGAAGCGGAAATTGACAGGGAATACACGGAGCTAAGAACACCAACCGAAAAGAAGTTTGACAGAATTAAAGACTTGGTAAGTTCTTTGAAATTGGAAGGTGTAAAAGAGCCACAAACTGAAGCCAAGTGTATGGAGTTTTTGACGGTATTTTTAGTTCCCCTAAAAGAGAGTTTAGAACAATCGCTTAAAGAAGCTACTCATATGTTCCTGGAGGGTGAATGGTCATATTTGGTAGATGGTTATAGGGTGAGTGATAAAGATATAGCAATAGAAGAATTGGGGAAAAAGAAAATAGTGAAGTCCCTGGGCCTGCAATTAAATCTGAAGGGGTTTAAACCAGCTGGAATCAAAGCGTTTAATATTCACCAGGCAATATTCGTAGAAATGCACCAGCAATATTATAAAATAGGAGAAGAGCTATTTCCAAAGTCACCTTGGTACGAGAATGTATATCATATTTTGCCCGGTAATGATGATGTAAAGGCTATTGAAGATAAATTCATAGAGCTTGTGTTTGATAGTATAACAACCCATTTAGAGAGAATCGCAAGTGAAAAGTAAAATGATCTAACCATTAAGGTGCGCATGTTGTATTAAACAGAACCTGTAGATACTACAAACAAAAAGTGCAACCATCGGTTGCACTTTTTGTTTTATAGCATTTTGACTGGCAATTACTTGGTCTTTGTTTTTGTCTTTGTAGTAGTAGTTACGGTAGTGATTTTGCCGCGCGCATCTATACTCTGTCCGGCAGCCAGCTTAATTTTTTTGCCGTCTTTCATTATTACGTTGCCATCGCTTTTTATCACTATACCGTTTTTAAGCATTACATCTACCGACATGGTAGTGGTTACGCCGCCTTTTACGGCCATCATCATACCCGCTTCGCTCATTTTAAAATAGTCTTTGTTTACATGCCCTTTGGCCTTGCCTGTAGTTTGCGTTTTGGTGGTTTTGGTTTGTGTTTTAGTGTTGGTGGTTTGTGCCTGTGCATTTACAAAAAAGAACAGGGCTGTAAGGGCTACGAATAAGCTTTTCATGAGTGTGTTGTTTTATGGTTTGTAGGTGCAATATAGGCATATATCGTACCACAATTGTAATTCAGCCGGGCAGTCTACATATAAATTGCGGCGCGCTTCATTGGGTACCTGTCTTTTCTGATTAATGCGCCCGTAGGCTTAGTGTATTTTAAGTAATTTTGATGGCTATGGAGCTATACATACGGAATATGGTGTGCAATCGCTGCAAAATGCTGGTGAAGCAGGAGTTGATAAACAATGGCCTGCACCCCCTGCAGGTAGAGCTGGGCGAAGTGGAGATAAGCGAAACGCTTACACAGGCACAAAAAGATAAGCTAAATACGGGGCTTAACCACTTTGGCTTTGAACTGATAGACGATAAAAAAAGTCAGCTGATAGAGAAAATTAAAAATGTAATAGTAGAGCAGGTGCATTACAGCGATGAGCGCCTGAAAACCAGTTTTTCTAAATTTTTGAGCCGGCAACTGCACCACGATTATACCTATCTCAGCAATCTTTTTTCGGAGGTGCAGGGTACTACCATCGAGCAGTATTTTATTGCGCAAAAAATTGAGAAGGTAAAGGAACTGATGGTATATGGCGAACTATCATTAAGCGAAATTGCTGTAAAGCTGAATTACAGTAGTGTATCGCACCTTAGCAAGCAGTTTAAAAAAATAACCGGTCTTACCCCTTCGCACTTCAAAACCCTGAAGCAAAACAAGCGCAAGCCGCTTGAAGAACTGTAAATTGTACTAATCATATCCGGAATTATACAAACACTGAGCATGGTGTTTGCAGCAACTTTGTGCCATAAAACAAATAGTTATGACACATACGTATCAAATAACCGGAATGACCTGCGCAGGCTGTGTAAAAACAGTAGAGCAGGTGCTGTCTAAAATAGATGGTGTTACCGCAGTAAAGGTAAACCTGGAAGCGCAAAATGCGCAAATAACCATGCACCATCACATAGCCACGGCACAACTGCAAAAGGCACTGGCGGGCACCAATTATACCCTTAGCGAAAGCGATACCGCCATGCCTGTGGCAGATACCATGGCGGAAGACGAGCCCATAACCTGGAAAACCTATCTGCCCGTGCTGTTGCTGTTTGGCTACATAGCAGGCAGCACATTGCTTATACAGCTTGTAAGCCCTCCTTTTGATTTGGCCGCCTGGATGCGCCACTTTATGGCCGGTTTCTTTTTAGCCTTTTCATTTTTCAAACTGCTGGATATACCTGCTTTTGCTGTAAGCTACAGCAGCTACGATATAATAGCCAAACGATGGCTGGGGTATGGCTATATCTACCCGTTTATAGAGCTGGCGCTGGGCATTTTGTTTTTGATACCTGCCGCGGAGCTTATAGCAAACGCAGCCACGCTGTTGGTGATGAGTGTAAGCATAGTAGGTGTAATACAAAGTATGTTGCGCAAAAGCAGGTTCCAGTGTGCGTGCCTGGGCGCCGTATTCAAACTGCCTATTGGTAAAATAACCCTGTTTGAAGATGCGCTGATGATAGCCATGAGCGCCGGTAGCCTGCTCATGCTTTTAGTTAAATAGTAATCCTTTTAAAATATATAATATGAAAAATAATATGATAATGCTTGTAGCCATTCTGCTGCTGGGTACGGGTATGGCTCACGCACAGCACGACCACCACATGCACACCGCACCGGCCGATACCGTAAAAAAAGCGCCTGCGCATCAGCACCAGGCCACCCCTATAAAACAGCCGGCTGGTGGCAATAAGCATAAGCACGCTATGCCTGCCGATACTGCTAAACATAAACATGGTATGCCTTCCTCGTATTCGCGCAACCTGCCCATGAACCGCGATGGAAGCGGTACCAGCTGGCAGCCCGATGAAAGCCCTATGATGATGTATATGCTTATGAAAAACAACACTGCGCTGATGTGGCATGGGGCCGTTTATCCCCGGCTGACAGTGCAGGATGTGTTTAAAAAATCGCAGCAGCGCGGCGGGGCGCGGTTTGGTGCGCCCAACTGGTTTATGTTTATGCTTAACCAGTATATAGGCAAGCACGGCACGTTTAATTTCAGCACCATGCTGTCGCTGGATGCACTTACCGAAGGGGGAGCCGGTTACCCCCTGCTTTTTCAATCGGGCGAAAGTTATAATGGGCAGCCACTGGTAGACCGCCAGCACCCCCACGATTTGTTTTCCGGTCTATCAGTAGCCTATACGCACAGTTTTACCCGCGATATAGACCTTACCGCCTACTTTGGTTACCCCGGCGAGCCCGCGCTGGGGCCCGGCGCTTTTATGCACCGCGTATCGGCTATGAATAACCCCGATGCCCCTATTTCGCACCACTGGCAGGATGCCTCGCACATTACTTTTGGTGTAGCCACACTGGGCTTTAGATATAAATTTGCAAAAATAGAGGGCAGCATTTTTACCGGCCGCGAGCCCAACGCTATGCGCTACGATTTTGATAAACCGCGGTTTGATAGTTACAGTTACCGGTTATCGTTTAACCCCATCAGCCAGTTAAGTATGCAGTTTTCGCAGGGGTTTATTCACAGCCCCGAAGAACTGGAGCCGGAATTAGATATAATGCGTACTACCGCATCGGTACTGCACACTAAAAAGTTTAAGGGCAAAAGCTTTATTGCATCGGCACTGGTATGGGGCTATAACCGCGACTCAGAAAAAACCAACCTGCATAGCTTACTGGCCGAAAGCAACCTGCGCCTTAAGCCGCTGAATATTTATACCCGCTACGAGTGGGTGCAGAAAAACCCGCACGAGTTGCAGCTGCCTGCCTTCGACCACCACCAGGTATTTAATGTACATGCGCTTACACTGGGGCTTAACGTGCCGATAGTTGACCGCCTTAATACAGAGCTTTCGCTGGGCACGCAGATGACGCTTAATTTTCCCGACGAAAAGCTTAAAAGTATTTATGGCAACTACCCATTGGGCGCACAAGTGTATCTGCGGTTAGCACCGGCTATTAATTTAAACTAGTCTCTACGGTTCGCTTTACAGCGTCACCTTCACCATCTCGTTTACACCGGTGGTATTGTTGCGGGCGGCCAGCCAAAAATCGTTGCCGGTGGCATGGGCCACGCCGCGTATTTCGTAGTTATCCAGGTAGTAGCTTTCTAATACACCCGAGTAGTAGGTGTGTTTTTTGTAGAGCATGCCTGCCTTGGCCACATACAGGTAGCCATCGGCATAGGCCAGGTCGGTTACATCGTTATCTACCTCGCGCTCCTGCCCAAAATCATCGGCAGCTATATCGTATGTTATATAGGCAGCAGTAGCATAGTTATATAACACACCATTGCCTGCGGCAGTAGCCCACAATGAGTTACCGGTAAGCGTAGCAGACTGAAAAGAATTAGTAGCCGTAGGAATATTGAACACATAGGCATGCTGGTACAGTACACACCACAATATGCCATCGGCTGTAAAATCGAGGCCGCTGTAAGCATAATCTGATACCACACTTGCACTTACTGCCCGTGTAGCAGTATTATACTCTATAAACCTGCTTACCGATGGGCCGCTGTAATATTTAAAGGTGTATAGTTTGCCGTCTTTGTAAGTTATACCGGTGGCTTTTGCCGTATCGGTAAATTTATCGGTAGTGCTTAGAGGTATTACAAAATCGCTAACCTGCTTAGGGGCGCCGTTATCTTTCAGCAGCGTAATTTGATCGGCATTGCCATCGTTAAAAAAAGCCGTATCGCCCGAAAAACGTACGTTGTACAGGTTGGTAATAGGATTGTACTGGTCGCCGCCTTGTACCGTTATCTGGTCGTTGCTAAAGCTATAAATAAAGTATTGCACCTCGGGGTACCCGGCTAAGCTCGTATTCATTTTATACAGCTTGCCATCGGCAGTAAAAAGATAATACTGGCTGTTGCCGTACTGGCTTTGCAGGGTAACCCAGCTGCCCGTAATACTGTTATTAATTTCTGCCTTGTCTTTTTTGCAGGCCGGCAGGCACAGCGCCAGTAACAATGATAAGGCTACAAAAAATTTACCGTGATATATTGATGGATGTAACATATTATTCCTTTTTTAATCTAAAGTAATTTTGCCAAAATAACCCGGTGCATCCAGCTGGTCGTTTACATACACCCAAAAGTCGGTGCCATCGCTGCCAAACCCCGATATACCGTCTTCTTCATCCATTGTATAGGATTTTACCACGCGCAGGCTGGCAGGGTCTACCTTATAGATGTAGCGGTAGTTAGCCAGATACAGGTATCCGCCTTTGTAAACCACATCGCGCACATCGGTCTGCAGCGAACGCTGCGCACTGAATACATCGCCTATTACATCATACTCGCGCATATTGCCCGAGCCGGCATTAAAGCAATAAATAGAAGTGCCTGTACCTGCTATTACATCGTATCCATTTATAGTGCCACTGGCACTAAATACCACGTTGCCGGTAGCAGGGTCAAGCCGGTTAAGCTTGCCGGATACGGTCATACCCCACAGCGAGCTGCTGATAGTGGTAATACCATAGTAATTGGCGGCGGTGGTAAGTGCAGGCAACAGCTGTCCGTTAGCAGTATTGTAGCGGCGTATTTGTGGGTTGTATTCATCGGTGGTAAAAAATTTACCAGCCAGTACAGTAAAGGCCGTAGGCTGAATATCGGGTACCGGTATCCGGTTGGTTACATTTACACGCTGCACCCAGTCGGTGGCTGCCGGTGCGTTGTTATCTTTTATCAATACTATATGGCTGTCGTCGCCGGCGCTGGGGTTGCTTACCAGCTTTATGGTATCGCCGCTGTGGCGCACTACATATGCATTGTAGTAGCTGCTTAGCACCAGCGAGGGGTCCTTGTAAGTATATACCCCCTTGTCTACCCGCTTTACGCCCTGGTTATTTTGCGACAGCACCGTATAGGTTTTATCATCATTAAAAAGGTAATACTGTGGCACGGTATCATCGCCGGGGTAAGCTACCACGCGGTATTTACCGGTAAGCGCCGGCACGTCGTTATTATCTTTTTTGCACGATGCTATTGCCAGCAGCAGGCAGGCAGTGCCCAGTACAATCAGTTTATGCAATGGTGTAAGCATATTTAAAATGCGATTTTATTTAAGTTTAAAACGATAGTGCCGCCGTAAAAGGCAGTCAGCGAAATACTGATGGTATAAAAGTTGGTGCCATTGTGCGCTATACCCAGTGCAAAGCCCTGCGATGTATCCAGCTCGTAGGTTTCATCTACCTGGTAAGTGCTCAGGTTAAATTTAATAACCGAAGTAGCCAGGCAAATGTATGCGTAGCCATCTTTAATAACCATATCGGGGTAAAACGATGAGCCACTGGTAAATTCCAGGCCGCTGTGCTTCAGCGTAAAGTTGTCGGTTACCGTGTTATAGGTATACAAATCGCCGGCAGTATTAAAAAACCAGATATCGCTGCCCTGCGACGCCATGATAACCGGTGCCTGCGCGGCCGCACTGCTGCTGAACAGTGTAGTGCCGGTTACAGAGTTTACCTGGTGCAGCTTCGTATCGTTGCCCAGGTTGTTCAGCCAGGTGTCGGTGCCTATCATAGCCAGCCCAGGCGATTCCTGGGTTACGGTAATAGAGTCGTACACATTAAATGTGGCACCATCTATTTTATACACTTTATTT
>DATGWP010000137.1:0-19280 GCA_035299425.1 Chitinophagales bacterium
GCAGCGATGGGCAGGAAGACCACGTGAGCATGGGGGCTAATGCAGCCGCAAAAACATATAAGATAGTGTACAATATAGAAAAGGTATTGGCCATTGAATTTATGACCGCTATGCAGGCCCTTGATTTTAGAAAGCCGCTTAAAAGCTCACCGCTGATTGAAAAGGTAAGAGCCGACTACCGCAAAATAGTGCCGTACTATGAAAAAGACCGTGTGCTATACGATGATATACAGGTGACTGTAGATTTTATGCGCACGCTTAACTTATAGGCTGGCAGCCTGGTTAAGGTATGTTTTAGCTATAGTATCTAAGTGATGGTTGTTGTGGTAAATGGTAAAATAAGCCAGTTCGCGCACGGTAAGGTTACCTAATATAGGATGTGCTACCTGGTAGTTATCCAGCTGTTCGTCGCTCCATTTTTTCTCGAGGGCTACAATAAGCTTATCTGCTTCGCGGTTTAGTTTGCTATGCAGCTCTGCCTTATTGTAATTTGTTTTTTTAGGCACATACACACCGGTAGCTACGGCCCCCTCGCTTAACCTGCGCTGGTAGTTATCTACTACTTTGCCAAAGCCATGCGAGGTGCGTTTGGGTTTGCCATAAAGTAATACATGCATAAACTTAGGCAGCGTAAACGCCAGCGAGGTCATTTTAGTGGCATTTACCAGGTGCGAAATATTTTCGGCCGGTGTCCATTTATTCTCCTTCGATACATTGTACATATCATCGTGCACGGCAGCCGAGGTGCTGATAAGCGAATCGAAGCTTCCCTTAAGTTCGGTTATTATCTCGTCTTTTGATTTGCGCATAAGTGAGCAGTTGTGTCCTGTAAAGTTGGGCTATTTTTTTGAAACTGCGACTTGTATAGCATTAGAAAACGATATCGTTTTCTAATGAATATATGAGGTGTAACTTGCAATTACTAAAGCACATGGGCGCAGCATGCCCACAGCTTTTCCGCGGTTAACTGCCAGCTGAATTTTTTTACCTGCTCCCGGCCCTTCATTATCAATTGTTCGCGCAGGACCGGGTCGCTTACAAACCGTTTCATAGCGCTGGCTATATCTTCTACCGATGCAGGGTTAACCAGCAGGGCGGCATCGCCGGCAGCTTCCGGCATACTGGTAATGTTAGACGTAATAACGGGCACATCGCAGCTCATGGCCTCTACTATAGGTATGCCAAAGCCCTCGAAAAGAGAGACATACACCATAGCAAAAGCCGATGCTACAATATTGCCCAACGCATCGGCGGGCACATGCCCCAGAAACTTCACGTCTGCTTTAAACTTCATGCCGTTGTAAGCTTCATCTACCTCATTAAAATCCCAGGCTTTGCGGCCTACGATAACCAGTTTGTGCGCTGAGCCCGTTTCTGCTTTAAACTTATCGAAAGCCAGCAGCAGGTTTTTTACATTTTTGCGCGGGTGTATGCTACCAACGTAAATGAAATAGTCGCAGCCTTTGGCGTATTCTTTTTTTACTTTTTCTTTTACGCTATCACTTACCGGCCAGTAAACTTCTTTCGAACCATTATACACTACATCAATTTTGCCGGGCAGCACGCCGTATTGTTTGGTTATATCGCGCTTGCTGAACTCTGATACCGTAGCAATACGGGCTGCTTTGTGCGCAAAACGAGGTGTAAAGTATTCGTAATATTTGCGGGTAAGGAAAGCTACATGGTCTTTAAAATGCTCAAAGGCCAAATCGTGCATTACGACCACCTGCGGCACATTGGTGCCCAGGCAGCCGTAGCCATCGGTAGAAAGAAACAGGTCGGGCTTGTTTTTGTTAAGCCACCGTGCTACCGACACCTCGAACCACCATAACCACAAAAACGGGTGGCGCGCCGGCGGAAAGAGCACTACCGGGGTTACATTATGTGCAAAAATAAATTCAGCATCGTAAGCGCGGTCGAACAGGAAGTAAAAATCAATATCGGGGTGCGCCTGCACAATGCGTTTGAGTGACTCGGCCGTAAACAAGCCAATGCCCTCCAGTTTGTTTTTAATAAGAAAACGGGTATTAACCGCTATGCGTTTACGTGCCTGCAATGCCTAAGCTTTTCACAATAATATTACATTTAGCCGTTCTAGTTCGCGATGCGCAGAAAATTTGCCACCAATCTCCTTTTTCTTTTTGCAGCCAACCTGCTGGTTAAGCCTTTTTGGATATTGGGTATAGACCGCGTGGTGCAGAACAAGGTAGGTGCCGCCGAGTATGGAACTTACTTCGCCGTGTTTAATTATTCTTTCCTGCTATCGATAGTGCTGGATTTTGGCATCAATAACTTTAATAACCGGGCCATATCGCGCAACAACAAACGGGCTGGTGAGTATCTGCTGAACCTGTTGCTGCTTAAATCGATACTCGCTATCCTGTATTTTGCATTAACGTTTATATCGGCTATGGCCACCGGCTATAGCGAGCAGCAGATGACCATGCTGTTGTTTCTGGCTATCAACCAGATATTGCTATCGGGCATCCTGTACTTTCGCAGCAATATAGCGGCGCTACAGCATTTTAAAATCGATTCGCTGCTTTCTATCCTCGACCGGTTACTTACCATTGCTTTTTGCCTGGTGCTGCTGTATGTGCCGTTTTTTAAGGAAGGCTTTAATGTTCTTTGGTTTATATACGCCCAAACACTTGCGCTGCTGATTACAGCAGTAGTTGCTTTTGTTGTGATTTTCAAAAAAACAGTGTTGTCATTCGATATCTGGAAATTCAAATTTGCAAGGCTTATTCTGCTTAAGAGTTTTCCGTTTGCATTGCTCGCTTTACTCATGGGTATTTACTACCGGGTAGATGCCGTAATGATAGAGCGCATGCTGCCCGATGGTGCGCACGAAGCTGGTATTTATGCAGCCTCTTTCCGCCTGCTGGATGCGCTGAATATGTTTGGTTATCTGTTTGCTACCCTGCTACTGCCCATGTTTGCTGGTATGATACGCCGTAAGGAGAATGTAACCCAATTGGTAAAATTTGGCAGTGAGTTGATGTTTGTGTTTTCGGTTACGGCAGGCGTGGGCTGTTACTTTTACCGCAACGAAATAATGCTGTTGCTGTACCGCGACTCTGACCCCTATTGGTCGGGTATATTCGGCTGGCTAATGCTGAATTTTATACCTATGAGTAGTGTGTACATTTTTGGTACCCTGCTAACTGCCAATGGTAGCCTGAAGGTGCTTAACTATATAGCGCTGGGTGGCATGGTAATGAATGTGGGGCTCAACCTGTTTCTTATTCCGCAGTATGGTGCCTTTGGTGCTACCATAGCCACGCTGCTTACCCAAATGCTGGTGGCGGTACTCCACGTAATGGCTGCGAACCGCCAGTTTAACCTGGACTACCGGTTTGGCGAACTGGGCAGGCTGTTGGGTTTTAGTATTGTCTGCCTTGGTGTAGGGCTTGTAACCAGCCGGCTACCGGTTAACTGGATGCTGGGTTTGCCAATGGCTATAACGTTGTGCATGTTGGGGGCCATAGCCACTAAATTGCTCCCCTTTAAGCAGTTTGTGGCACTGCTAAGGGCAAAGGCTGCTTCATAAATTATTTTACATTTGACCGCTTGAAAAAACAACAGAATGGATAAAGAATTTAACCTGATAGGTGCTATCAGAATTATACTGAAATGGAAGATGCATATACTGGCACTAATTGTAGTTTCAGCCATCAGTGCGGCTATATTTTCGGTGTTTATAATGGATGAATGGTATCTTTCTTACTCTACCTTTTACCCTACCAACCAGGCTCTAACCGATCGCGCCAGCATTTTCGGTTCTGAAACCAAGGCGGAGTATTTTGGCGATAAGGCAGATGTTAACCGTGTGCTTACCATAGCCAACTCGGTTCCCATTATCGATTTTGTGATTGACTCGTTTAAACTGGCCGAGCACTATGATGTAAGCAAAGAAAAATCGTACTGGAGGACCATAGTGCGCAAAAAATTTGAAAAGAAGTATGAGGCTATTAAAACCGAGCGCGATGCCGTACAGATTTCGCTGTACGATACCGACCCTAAATTGGCTGCCGCTATAGTAAATACCATTGTACAAAAAGTGGATGTGCTGAACAAAGAGCATGTATCTTACTCTAAAAATAAAATGTATGATGCGGTAAATTATCAGGTGCAAAAACTGAAGGTAGATGCGGCCTGGTATAATGATACGCTGGCGGGCCTGGGCCAACGCTACAACATTAAGGTAACTACCGGTGCAGATGGAACCGTGCTGGTAGAAGGTAACGATTACCATGCCGTGCAGATTTACAAAACCCTAATGAGCCGCCAAAACAATACTAACCGCGAGCTTAATAACCTGATGAACATAACCGGGCAATTAGAAGTATCGCGCCAGAACAACGAAACATCCCTTTATATTCTTGAGAAGGGCTTTCCATCCGATAGAAGGGAAAAGCCCGTTCGCTCCCTGGTGGTGCTTATTACGGTGCTTATTACCGCCTTTGTATCGGTGGTGGGAGTATTGCTTATAGAGCAGATAAAAGAAATTAAAGCGCAACTGTAAATGACCCGCGCTATCGACAGAACAGAGTTAGGTGCCTTTGCCTTTTTGGGCATTGCCACCATTGCCTCTGTACTGGCTGCGTTTGGCACCGGTATGTATTACCTGGCACTTATACCCTTTGGGCTGCTGGTGGCATATACGGCGGTTATCAACTTTAAGCTGCTTTATTATTTCCTTCTGGTATCAATACCTGTTTCTATCGAGTATTATTTTTCGGAATCGCTGGCAACCGACCTGCCCGATGAACCGCTGATGATAGGGCTGATGCTGGTTACATTTATATTCATAGCAAGTAATTACAAATCTTTGCCTACGGGTTTCCTTGGTAATTTTTTTATTGCGGCGCTCCTGCTGCATTTATTCTGGATATTTATCAGCGCACTTACCGCCATTAACTTTGTTGTATCTATTAAAGTGTTTACAGCCAAGTTGTGGTATATAACCACGTTTACTTTTTTAACGGCGGTAGTAATACGTACCAAAGATGATTTTAAGAAACTGTTCTGGTGTATTTATATTCCGCTTACGCTGCTTATTATACAGGTTATTATAAGGCACGGTATGCAGAATTTTTCGTTTGAGCAGATAAACGACCCCATGATGCCGTTCTTCCGCAACCACGTAAACTATGCGGCTATTGTATCTATCTTCTTTCCATTTATACTATGGGCACGGGGCGAGTATACCGGTTTTAAACGCAACCTGCTAAGCGCTTCGCTGTTGTTGTATATAGTGGCCATTTATTTATCGTATACGCGCACCTGTTACATTGCCTTGCTGTTGCTTTACCCTGTATACCTGGTGGTGCGCTACCGGCTGATGAAACCCGCCCTGCTTTCGGCTTTTGTGGTTATAGTGCTGGTGGTGGGTTACCTGTTTACCGATAAGCATTTTATGAAGTTTGCTCCCGATTTTGAAGAAACCATTATTCACGACCGGTTAGACGAGCACTTGTCGTCTACCTTTGAGGGTAAAGATGTATCGAGCATGGAGCGCGTTTACCGGTGGGTGGCGGCCACGCAAATGTTTCCGGCATCGCCCTATGTGGGTATTGGGCCGGGCAATTTTTATCCCTACTATAAGCGCTATACTGTAACAAGTTTCGAAACGTATGTGAGCGATAACCCCGAGCGCTCTACAACGCACAATTATGCGTTGTTCCTGCTTTCAGAGCAGGGGGCTATAGGGTTGGCGGTTTTCCTTTTTCTTACCGTAGTAATATTTGTGTATGGCGAAGTAGTGTACCACCGCATACAGAATAAGGACGATAAACGGATGGTGCTTACACTGCTGCTGGTTATGGCCATGATATATGTAAACCTGCTATTAAGCGATATGCTGGAGAGTGATAAAGTAGGCCCATTCTTTTTTATAAGCCTGGCGCTGCTGGCCGCAGCCGATATACGCAACCGTAAGGTACTACTTAAACCGCAGGGTTAGCAGCGTAATGTCATCATCAAAATCGGTATCCTGCTTGTAGGCTATTACGTGGTCAAGTAATTTGGTGTTAAAGTCAGAAAGCGATTCGTGGTTATTGGCGGCAGTAAACTCCATTATACCCTCCACATCAAACATCTTCTCATTATTATTTACCGCCTCCGATAAGCCATCGGTATAGTTAACCAGCAACGAACCCGGCTCTACCTGCACCTCGCCATAGTTGATATACGGTAGGGTTTCGAACATGCCCAGTATGGTGCAGCCCTGGTCGAGCAATTGCATCTCGCCATTGCTGTATAGTATAGATGGGTTATGCCCCGCATTTACATAGGTAAGCATACGGGTGGTGTAGTTATAGGTAGCTACAAACAGGGTGATAAACTTTTCGCCCTTGGTTATTTCCAGCACCTTACCGTTCAGTATATCAATAAATTGCTGCAGCGAGTATTTGCGCGTGAGCAGAATACGCATGTTGGCCTGAAAGTTAGCCATGAGTATAGCCGCCGGAATACCCTTACCCGATATATCGCTGATGCAAAAGCCGATTTCATTTTCGTTTATCTGTATAAAATCGTAGTAGTCGCCGCCAATGTTTTTGTGGGGCTTATAAAACGCAGATGCTTCTATGCGCTCGTTGTTGGGCAGCACACTTGGCACCAGCATGTTTTGCATATCGGCAGCCAGCTTAAGTTCCTTCTGCATTACCAACTGGTCTATCTGGTTTTTGAAAAGCTTTTTGTTTTCGTTAGCCACCACAATTACGTTGGTAATGGTTTGAATAAACTTCAGCTTCTCTTCTTTGGTATCGCTCTGCTGGTCGCCAAAGGGGCCAATGAGTGCAAAGCCGATAGGTTCTTTTTTATGCGTAACCGGTATCAAAAATTCAAAGTCTTTCAGCAGCTCATCTTTAATAGCGGCTACCGGTGTGGTAAACGTAAAGAGCGAGAACTTAAGCTGTACATCGTAGTTGAGGATGTTCCCATCCAGGTCGCCGGGGGTTATGCAGCCCCACTTATCGTCGGTCTCTTTTATAAAGAGGGCGATTTTGGTAACACCTAACTGTGCGTGCAGTATGTTTTCGTAAATGCGCGACAGGGCCGTAATGGGCATGTTATTATTTACGGCGCGGGTAATCTCCAGCAGCGAATCTATCTGCTGTTGCTTTACGGCCAGCAAGCGCTCGGTAGCCCCCAGGCGCTTTTTAAAAAAATCCAGCTCGGAAAATTGCGGTTGTGGCTGCGTCATGCTAGGTGGTTAAGTCTCGTTCTGAATTACACGCTGAATTTATAAATTCTATTACGTAATGCAATAAAATTAGTTTTTAATGGGGGCAGGAAGGGTTTAGGGTATGTGCTAACAGGCCTTATGCCGCCGCCCTTCATCTACAACAGCCAGGCAGGGTATGTACACAAAAAGTGTGTACATACCTTTTTTGCATAAATGGTTAATTGCTATGCAATTGTAAAAAAACCATGTACATACCTTTGTACACTTTCTGCGATACCTTGTATAACCTACATGCCACCGGTTTTAGATAAACCCGGTAAGGATATTACCGGTGGGGGTAATATGGTTACCTGATAGGGTTTACGCGGTTTCTCGCCGCGGCATCAATTTCTTTTAATAACATATTTAATACGATAGTCTTCTTTGCTGGCAGCTTCTTTTTCCCATGGGTCAAGTTTCAGGAAAAAAACTCTATACCCGTCACGGATAAACCGCGGTGAATAACTATTTGTTGTATCCCATTCCTGCCCAGTTGTAGTACAGCCTATTACTCCGGTTAAATACGTCGAGTCGGGACGCTCCTCGTAAATTTGTGTGTAAACTTTGGCAAGCGCACCAAATGAACTCATACAACAGTTGGGTGAACTTCCTCCCAAAAAACAACGATCATCAATTACATCTGTACATTTTACAAACAAGGAAGTTTTTACCATGTTGCCATTGCTATCGGGCCGTTCATCTTTTAACACATAGATGCTACCTATGCTTGCATAAAAGGGAACATCTAACTGCACTCCCTCGGGTCCTTTCTCTTTTTTGCACTGGCTTAGAAATATTAAAAGGATGGCGGTGAGGATTAGGTTTTTCATTGGTTTCAAGTTTGACGATGGTGTTATGGCTTCCACTAATCTATATAATAAAGCCGCGGCACCAACAACCTGTGCCACTGGGCGCTGCGCCACGTAATGCCGCATAACCGGCCCAAGGCACCTGCGGATGCTGGCAGGTGGTCTGACCTGCGGTGCAAATTTACTTATCTAAATTTAGCCATGGCTAAATTTGACTTATCTCTATGCAATGTCAATCTGACACCCGCACCTAAGTTAGCATACATTATATAACCCGTGTAACCATATTCAGGATCGGTTACATAAGGCTGTGTTCTTTTGTGCGTTCCTGTAAAATCAAAATACGTATAAACCGATAAGCGTTTGGTAATTTTATAACCCAACGAAACACCTGCCTGATAAGCAAACAAAGCATATGCTTTGGAAGGAAAAACATTAACTGTACGATTGTAAACTGAATAGTTGCCAAAAGGAACCGGGTTTAAATACTCATTAAATTGTAGCTTAGGTGTAATAGCAATTAATAGACCTGCACCTGCGGTTAATAAAAACTCCCATCTTTTTTTCGTAAATCTAGCTCCAACTTTGCCTATGGCAGTTAAGTTATAACGAGCTTTACTTTCGATATAATAAGAGGTATCATAACACTGGCATAATTGTTTAGGCGGGTCTATGTTCGCAGCAAAAGTTTGGACATTGTAATCCAGTGCAGATACAATCGTTTTATGATGAGTGAATCCAACTTCTATACCATAAACAAAATATTTAACCGGGGAGTGCAAAAGGCTTGTAAGAACGCCAAACCCTATTCTTGCGTTTGCATATGATTCAATGTCTTCGCGAAGTTCATAAGCATATTTACCTAGTGGAATGGATATTGCGGCAGGAGAAATTGAAACGAATACATTATTCTTTAAAGTGTCTTGCCCACATAATAAACGGACTGACAACACTAAAGCCAAAAGGGATACTATTTTTCGTTGCATTCGTAGTTAGTTACCTTTAATGCATTCACTAATTCTATGTGCCAGCCGGCTTGACCTGCTATCGCTTAATAACCATTACGTTAAATTTTACCCCTACCGGAAAAAGGTTGGTGCCCGATTGAATTTCCCAGTTTGAGCCATTCCAGAATGTGGCAACAGATGTATTGATATGATTGGCAATATCGTTTACAGGTGTTACAAAAAGCATATCTGTTGACGATTGGTTTGCGTAGATCAAAGGCAACGTTGGATTTGCAACTGTAATCGCATTAGTTTGATAAACAAACCTGCCGCCAACAACCTTTACTGCGCCGTTTATTTCAAGCGCTGCACCGCCAGCTGTTGTGGTTTCGGCATAAACACCCACTGGCCCCGTACCCGCAACACCATATCCCAGAATATTTGTATTAATTCCATACACACCGTAAGCACTGTTTGCCTCTGCAACTGCATATATGCCATAACCCTTAACCGCCTTAGCGTACAAACCGTAACTGCTTGCGTTTTGAGAGTTACTGTTTATAGCTCGTATAGCCGCATTCTCGCTACCGGTACCTGTTTGCGTAAAATAGCCCGCAGTGGCATTAGCCGCAGAGCCGCTTGCATCTTTTACCGTTAGCTTGTAAAGCAATTGGGTATCGCCTATCCCAAACCTTCCATCATTAGAGATGCGCATCCGCTCAAAAGCATAATTTTTAATCAGCAGGTTTCCTCCCTCAAAATTGTTTATCACAAAATCATTTCCTTGCTGAGAAATTAAAGTGCCATCGCTGGTTGTAACACCTGTTTGATTGTTGGTAAGCTGAAACGATGTAATGGCTGAAGTTTCGTGCACATGAAGCTTTACATTAGGCATATTTGTACCTACCCCTAATCTTCCTTCACCGGTTATGCTCACCACATCGCCGTTTACACTATTCCAAAAATTGAAACGGGAGTTGGCAGCTATGGATGTATGCATATAAGCATACATCTGCCAGTTTTTGTTGCCACCAGCATTTTGAAATTGTATGCGGCCCGAACCGGTAATAGAATCATCGTAGATAAGCAGCTGCGGGTAAGTGGTATTGCTTTTGGCCCGTATATCTAACCGGCCTATGGGGTTGGTGGTGGCAATACCTATGTTTGTTCCGTTGTCGTAGGCTAGCGAGTTACCTACCGATGAACCATCGGGTGTAAACTTGGCTATGTAATTAAGCGTGCCGCTGATATTACCGGAACCGGCCGGGCCTTGCGGACCCGGAGGGCCTGGTGTACTGTTAGCGGCATATAAGGCATAAGGCACACTGATAAGTTGGGAGGCCCCCATATCTGTAAATGTGCCGGTGGCGTTGATGTCAGCTTCTACCTGCAGATATTTGCTGCCAGTGCTCCAGTCTACTATAGCTAAGTTACCCAATTGGCCTATCTGCAAATTAACCAGTCCGAATTCGTTGGTGGTATCGGTTTGTGTTTCGGTAAATACCACTGCACCGCCCGGTGCAGTATCGTGAATAGTAAAGCGCAGCACTACCGGTGTATTAGCGGCCACCGGATTTCCGGCTCCATTGCGTACTACTGCCTGGTAATTCATCTGTTGGGGGGCTTGTGCTGCGGCCAGCACGCAGAATAGAACAAGCACAGTGATAGTAAATAGTTTCATGGTTAGTGTTTTGGTTTTTAAATCTAACTATTTCACCGCCTCAAACGAAACATTGCTAATTATATTTTGCTAAAAACATATGTAATATTTCTGCCGGCTAAAATATTCAGGGTCGGGCCATGCGCTGAAGCACACACCCTCAGCTTCACCAAATAACCGTTAAGAGCAGCAGTTATTCTTTCTTTCTTAACACCACCGGCTGCTGAATGAGCTTGTAATATTTTTGATGGAAATCGTAGAAGGCACTATAATCTGCGGCGGGATAAAGTGATTTGCGGTACTCCAGCTTTTGGCGCATAAGTAATGTTTGACCGGTTTGCTCCACTGTAAATGAAGCCCTGATTGTTGTATCGGATGTTTGAAGAACGGCTGGCTTGGGTAAAGAATCTGCGACATAGCCTTTTGGTATTTCTAACTGCCAAATGGTAGAGTAGTTTTGTTTAAATCCCAAATCCACATCCGACCTTCGCCGCTCGCTTGTAAATTCATTTTCTCTGTGCCTAAAAATAGATGACATAGAAATATAGATTTTACCATACTTATCGATTGTGGGCTTAATACTAAAATTTACTGTTTGCGTGTACAAACCGCTTTTTTCTTCTACGCTATCCAAAAGCTGATCAACGGTAACATCAGGAACGTGTCTCCGTAAATCTTTAAAAATGGACAACGGTGGGGTTTCTGCTTTCCAACTTCTGTAAGTATCCTGCGAGTAATTATTATAACGTGTCTTTATTTCCCCCTGTGCAAGCCCATTGCTATCAAGCTTAACATTTACAAAAGCGGTTTCATCATTACTTACAGGACTTGTAATATAGTACCAACTAACGTCTTTGGGGTTACGAAATATGTATCCGTTGTTGTTTAATAAATTGTATGGGGGTAATCCGAAGGGTATAAATTTTTCGCTGGCATCCAACAATATCTTTTCCTTACCCGCTTGCTCAATTACTACTATTACACTTCTAAAACTACCCCATATTGGATAATCTTTATACACGTACCCGGAATTACGTAAGCCAACAAGCATGGGGTTAGCGGTAATGCCTTCCTGCCTAAGAGCATTTAATAGTAGCAGGTTGATTGCCGAAGAGTTGCCGCTTCTTAACTTCCATGTTTCTGAATTATCAGGCCATGTGTCTCCGCTCGACTCATAGTTGCATGTCATACTTTTTTGAACGAAATCGAAAATAGCTTTTGCTTTAGCTTGCGGCGCGGCGTTTTGCAGCTGTTTACTTTTAAGCAGCTCTGTAATTACTTTACGTGGTATGCCCGAATCATTAAGGTGTTGGCCAAATTGAGACTCTTTTAAAATAAAGGTATTATACATTGGCCAGGAAGAAACAATTCCACCAGAAACTGCACTATCGGAATAATTAACCGGAGCGTGATATGCTTTCAACTGAAAATATAAGTGGTCCAGGTAATTTATACGGCTGTTCATATGCGGCTCGCTTACTACAGCAGGCAAATTACTTGCGCTGTAAGTAACCATGTTACCACTGAGGTGTTCTCCGTTGGATGGTGAAGTAGAAGTTGTTCTGTATGCAAATCGCTGATTTGTTTCTTCATATTGTTTATGGGTTATCTGCTTCTTTACATAATATTCTATTGAATCTAAAAAGCCTATGCGTAAAGTAGATTTAAGACAAGGTATATCATTATGAAAATACCAGGGTGATAATGTCTGGGTTAAAAATTGAGTGGTGGTATAATAAATTTCAACTACAGACCCCTTTTTTACATTGGGTACAGTAAACGAAACTTCGGTTTCATAATGGTCTAACTGATTATAGTGTACATCTTCAGCCATTAATGTTGTTTTTACTATTTGTCCATTTTCTAAATTGTAACAGGCTGCTTTTACATTTGAGATTAGCTCGGCGTTATCAGCATTATATCTATGATTGAATGCAACTCTTTGAATACCTCGTTCTGTAAATATTTTAAACCGCTGATAATATGCAGACGTAATTTTAAAACGCCTGTGTGAATTGAAATCACTTTCTTTAAAAAATACATCCCCCAAATCCAATAGCAGCATTGCATCGGCATCTTTTTCAAAACTACATTCAGTTAGGTTTAAATCGGCTAAAGTTACCTGTCCCCATTCTTTAAACTTACCATCGGGTTGGGCAAACGTGGCCATGTGCAGCAATAAAAGGGCTATAGCCAATGGCAATACTCTGTATATCATAGGGGCATAATTCAAATTAAAAATAGTATCAATCTTAAATAATCAAAATTTGAGCGTGCTGCTCAATTAATAATAGTTACACGCTCGCTCGATTCCCAATACAAGATCCTTCAGCCTCCCAAAGCGTCGGCATCAGGATGACAAAAAGTGGGGGTGAAATAACTTTTCCGGTCGAGGTTAGACGGCAGCATGCCGTCTCTACAGTTTGGGGCAAATGTTAGGTTACAATGAAAAAACTTCGGAAGTCGGATTTACGGTTTATATACCCGGTTGAAGAACTTGTTGTAGATGTCGATGTTCTTTTCGGATAGCAGTATGCTGAAGTTGGTGGTAGAGATGCAGGTGATGGCGTATTGCTCGGGCTTAAGGTCGCTGAAGAGTTGGGCCTGCTTTTTTATCTGTGCGTAGTAGGCCATTACATCGTCGCGGTTTTTAAACTGGCGTACGTTTATCAGTTTGTTCTTGCTATCTATAAGCACCTGTTTGCCTTGCAGCCTCTTCTCGGGCACTACCGACGAGTTGTAGGCATCTACCTTGGCCATGGTGCTCATTACTGCGCTTTGTGGTGTGGTAGGGTCTTTAATATAAATTACAAAGTAATGTATGGCGGCATCGCTGCGCGAGTACGGCGAAGTGGTATCTTCTACCACTACATTATCTACTACCGGTTGTTTGGCAACCGTATCTTTGCCGCCTGCTAACGGTGCCTGTCCCTTGATAATAGTATCGCCGGTAACAGTAACTATTGGCTTGCCATCTACCGGTGCTTTCTTTCCGGTGGTATCGGCTACATTAACCACAGCGCCGTTTTGCGCAGCTTGTTGCTTGGCGGTGTTTAGCTGCTGCAATAGTTCGTTCTGGCTGGTATCGGGCGCGCCACTGCTAACACCATACAGGGCATTGAGCGAGTCGCGGCGCAGGCTATCTTTGCTCAGGTCTATTTGCGGCAGGGCAGATTTGTTGAGGTTAGATAGCAGTGTGCTGGCGGTTTGTTTTACCTCGGCATCTTTGCTCTTGTTTACAATTTTATTAAGCGCCTGCACATAATCGGCTAAGCGGTTTTGCTTGGCCAGCACCAGTGCCTGTAGTAGCTGAAACTTAGCACTAAGCGGGTTTGGCTTAAATATGTTGTCGGCCATTTCGCTCTTATACCAGGCAGAGTCTAATACGTTGTTGCTATAATCGTTATACGCCGATTGGTAGTAATCATCTATGGCCTGCTCTTTACGCTTAGCTTCGTTAATGTAGTTAGGGTCGCGCAGTATTTTGGCAATTACACTCTCGGGAAACTCGGCCAGTATTTTATTCTTATACTCCTCTGCTTTTATAGGCAGGTTCTGGTGTTTGGCTATCAGGTAAATGTTGTAGTAGCTCTCCAGCAGCAATTTGTGCTTGGGAAAGCGGCTGTTCATAGCCTCGAACATACCGGTGGCCTTAGGGTCGTTATCCAAGCCATCTTTATAGATAGTACCGGCAGCGTAGTAGGCATCTATCATTTTGTTGTTGCTCTTCTCCAGTTTATCGGGGCTGGTAGGCAGGCTGGCCAGCATCTGCTCTTCCATAGTGCCTGCCGGTGCATTGCCGGTGGCATCCTTGGTATCGGTGGCTACGCTATCGGTAGGTGCGGTGGCCTCATCATCGCCACTGGCCGAGCTCTTGTTTTTGCGACGCCAGTTCTCTTCCAGTTTGCGCTTGCCCCATTTGCGTATAAAATCGTTGTAACCGGTAGCGCGCGTGGTGCTGTTGTAAAAATACCAGCTAAAGCTCATGCCCTGCAGTGGGTTTTGCAGCTGTGCAGTATTGGTGTTGGGCTGGTTGGGCAACACGGTGTTTTTGCCCGAGCCTTCGGCGGCTTTACGCTCTTCTTCTTCCTGCTCTTTTTTAAACACGGCATCGGCTACCAGCTTTTTGCGGTCAGCCTCACTTAAGTTGGCTATGCGCTGCAGGCTGTCTTCGCCGGCTATAATATTTAACTGCTCTACCAGGTTAGTCAGCAACTTGCTGCGCTCATCCGTTTCAGGGAAACGTGCATCGGTCTTACTCATAAACGTAAGCGTGCTATCGTAAAAGAATTTGGCGGCTACATACTCTTCGGCGTTGTAATCCAACTCGGCCAGCTTAAGGTACGACATAGCCTTCTGGTCATCATTAGTAGTTGAGTTATCTACCGACTTATGCAAAAACTTACGGCCATCGGCCAGGTTGTTTTCGGCGATAGAGATAAGAGCCAGCTCGTAAAACACCTGGTCCCAATAATCTTTATACTTACCGTCTTTAGCCATTTTGGTCAGCAGCTTGCGTATGTCGGCATTGTTGCCGCTACGGCCCAGCTTGGCCATTTTAATTTTGGCGTAAAACTCCATATCGTAATTAGGGTTGCACTTAAGCACGCTTTTGTAGTGCTCTATGGCCTTGCCATTGTTACCAATAGCCGCGTAACATTGTGCCAGTACAAAGTGCGGGCGCACCTTTAGCTTCTTTCTCTTCTTTACCTTTTTGGCCTTCAGGTATTTCTCCAGCGGCTCTATGGCCTGTGCATATTCGCCCTGGCTTACGCGCAGGTCGGCCTCTACAAGGTCAAGCTGTGGGTCGAGGTTTTTGTAAAAGAAATCGTCGCCACGGGTGTAGGTTACTACGGTAGATGCTTCGCTGTATTTCTTTTGGCGGGTGTATGTTTTAATAAGCCACAGCAAGGCCTCGCTGCGGGCAGGCTCGTGCAGCCACAAAGAGAACTCGGGACGGTTGTCTACCTTCTCGAGCGTGGTGGTGCCGTCTTTATTTACAATCATTTTTACCTGCGGCTTCTTCTTTTTCTTTTTGGCACGCACGTAGTTTTTAACCGGCTTGCCCAGGCTCTTCATCACCTTTACGTAGTCCACCCCTTCTTTATACTCGGTGGTAATGTATTTAAAACTTGAGCTGGCTTTGTCGTAATCGCCCTTAAGGTAGTGCGCCTGGCCTATAAGGAGGAAGTGGTCGTCACTCCAGTTAGCGGCGCCGCGCAGCTGTATGGCCAGTGTAGAGCGCTTAACGGCATCATCGAGGTCGCCGGCGTAGCTGGTAAACTCGGCAGGGTCGTTATAATGAAAAACAGGTATTACAGTATCGAATTTATCTTTGTGGCTTTCGAGCGATAGCTTGTAAACGTTTTTTACCTTTTCGTTGCTATTGAAATAGGCATTGTAGTGCGAGGTGATATCGAGAAAAGCCTGCGTAGGCAAAATGGCATGGTTGGTAGTAGAACAACCCCAAATGAGCGTAAGCGAAACGTAAAAGAGAAATATTAATAGTTTTGTCAGCTTCAAAATAGGAAACAGTTTTGCAGAGTTATTTAACTCATAAGCAACAAAAATATTTTGTTTTGGCAGAAATAAAAGGAGTTAAAGCCACAGCAAGCCCATAGCATAGAAGACATGGCAGAAAAGATAAAAACAAAGCAGAATAAAAACTTACGCAATAAGTTCAGGTTTGTAGTGCTGAATGATGTGACCTTTGAGGAGAAGTTCTCGCTATCGCTTACGCGCACCAACGTGTGGATTTTTTTGAGTGTAATAGCGTTTACCCTTATCTTTTTAACAGCTGCCGCCATTATCTATACCCCGCTTAAGTACTTTATACCGGGTTTTGGCGATTACAACTACCGCAGCCAGATTTTGCAGCTACAGTTTAAAACAGATTCGCTGCAAAGTGCGCTGGACAGCCGCGCGCTGTGGCTGGAGAATGTAATAAACGTGGCCAACGGCACTACCGACAGCACCCGCCCGGCACCGCAAAAACCAAATACAACCGATAAATCGCAGATAAAGCTAACAGAGGTAAAGCAGGAGGAGGAGGAACTGCGCAAAGAGGTAGAGGAGGCCGAAAACTACTCGCTAAGCTATGCCGCCAGCCAAACCAGCGGCACGGTAGATGAGGTAAAGCAAATGCACCTGATGGACCCGGTAGAGGGTTATGTGACGGATGAGTACGACCTGAAGAAAGAGCATTATGGTACCGACATAGCCGCCAAGCAGGATGCCCCGGTAAAGGCCGTGCTGGATGGCAAAATAATATCGGACAACTACACGCTGGAGACTGGCTACGTAATTACGGTGCAGCACCCCAACGACCTGATATCTATTTACAAGCATAACTCGAAGCTGCTGAAAAAGACAGGGGCATTTGTAAAAGCAGGGGAGGTGATAGCCATAGTGGGAAGCACCGGAGAGTTATCTACCGGGCCGCACCTTCATTTTGAATTATGGCATAGTGGGCGCAGCCTGAACCCGAGGGATTATATTGCGTTTTAGAAGTATCATTTAAAGGGTAGCCTGGCCGTATTTGTGTGCTTTTTACTTTTTTGGCTTGACCCAAAAGGTACCCTTTAACAATTACGCAAGCTTGTATTAACACGTAAAAGATGCTAAATTTTGGGTAATCAGGGCATAAATGCACTTGCAAGTATCTGATAATCAATTCATCTAATTATAATTGGGTTAAGAGGTTTTATCCTTTGGGTGTAAAGGCCTATATTGCCAAGCAATTGCTTTTGTAACCCTTAAAATTTTAGAAAGCATGTTTAACAGAAACAAAGCAGAAGAAGCCAACGCCGCGTTGCGTGTAATGAACCAACTTGGACAAGGAACTACCCTAAACGGGGACCTGAGTACCGAAGGCGATATACGCATAGATGGCAAGGTAAACGGTAACGTGACCAGCAAAGCCAAGGCGGTGGTGGGTGCCACGGGTGTAATAGATGGCAATATTTTTTGCCAGAACGCTTACATAGATGGTACTGTGAACGGAAACATAGAAGTGGGCGAATTGCTCATATTGAGTAAAACGGCTCACGTATCGGGCGATATAAAGATTAAGAAACTGGTAGTAGAGGAAGGGGCTAAATTTAACGGTAAGTGCAGCATGGGTACTACTTTGTTAAGCCAGACCGCCCAAACGCCGGGAGCACAGCCTAAAACAGTAAACTAACACATACTTTGGTATGATAACTGATATAGCCAATGTGAAAGCATTGGCTATTCTATTTTATATATGAAACAGGAATTTGAAGAAGGTAAAAAGCAGGTAAACAATTACCTGAAGTACAGCGGCATAGGTTTCCAGATTGCCGGAGTTATAGGTGTGGGCGTAGCCATCGGCTATGGCCTGGATAAGTGGCTGCATACACCCGGGCCTTATTTTACAGCAGGCTTTGCGCTGATATTTATAGTGCTGGCTATGTATGTGGCGTTTAAAGATTTTTTGAGAAAGCCGGAAGAGTAGATACAGTTGCCGCGAATGAATATAATATGTTAACGTGAACTCCCGAGATTACCCGGGCTTGCCTTTTGCCTCACCCCTCTGCCTGTCGGCATCTCCCCTCTCCTTAAAGAGAGGGAAGACCTACCAAATAAAATTTACTCAATCCATATTTAATTTTACACCGGATAGATCTTTTAAAAACCAGTACTTTTTGCGTGCATAAACGTGGGCCTTATTAAGTTACTGTGATTGACCAAGCACTCCCCTACCATAGCTTCTGCATAAAAAATTACTTTCGTGGCTATAATGACTGTTACGATGAAGAATTTTGGTGTTATAGCCCTGATAATCTTAAGCATATTTACTACACACGCACAAGCGCCGCAGGGTATGAACTACCAGGCTGTGGCCCGCAATGCGGGGGGCGATGAAATATTGAATGCAGCCATAGCGGTTCGTTTTAGCATACACGAGGGTTCGCAAACGGGCAATACTGTTTACCGCGAAATCCATTCGGTTACCACCAATGCCTTTGGGTTGTTTAGCGTGGTAATAGGTGCGGGCACGGCCGATGTAGGTACTTTTAGCGGCATTAGTTGGGTAAGCGGCAACAAATATCTGGAAGTAGAACTGGATGCCGGCAACGGTTATATAACTATGGGCAATACACAACTGATGAGCGTACCGTATGCTTTTTATGCAGGTGCATCTGCCAGTAGCGCAGGCCCGACCGGGCCTACGGGCCCGCAAGGTACGCAAGGTGTGCAGGGTGCACAGGGGCCAATTGGCATTACAGGCCCGCAAGGTATAGCAGGACCACAAGGTGCACAAGGTAATGTAGGGCCATTGGGACCTACCGGTAACCAGGGGCCACAGGGTATTACCGGTGCTACCGGGCCAACCGGAGCTATAGGATTAACCGGGCCAACTGGTGTTGGGTTACAGGGTGTAACCGGACCTACCGGTGTGGCAGGCCCTGCCGGTGGACCTACGGGCCCGACGGGCAGTACAGGACTAACAGGCGCTACCGGCCCCAGTGGCGGCCCTATAGGCCCCACAGGCAATACCGGCGCCACGGGTGCCACCGGCTTAACCGGGCCAACCGGTGCACAGGGGCCAACCGGCATACAGGGTATCACCGGTGCTCAAGGTCCTCAGGGATTGCAGGGAGCAC
>DATGWP010000138.1:0-3319 GCA_035299425.1 Chitinophagales bacterium
ATGCACTAACGGCTGCTCTTGTTGCCCCTTATGAAAACGCCGTAAAAATTTACTCGAAGCCTGGCAAGAGATGAAAAAACTGTTTGAGGCCAACATACACTAACTAATCATGCGCTTACTGGTGTGCCGAGTTTTTTTTCATGCGCGTGGGGAGGAAATTTTAGGCAGTTTTCATACAGGGCTTGAGTTTTTGCTCCACTTTTTGGTCAAGCAAAAAGTGGAAAACGAAATCAAACGAATAAGTAAACCAAGGAATGAATCATGCGCCGGCATACTTATACTTCGGCTGCCATTCATTATCCCGCTTAGGAAACAAATCATACAAATGCCATGGCGCGCAATAAGCATCGCCCGGGCCAAAGTGGTCGTAGCTGGTGCGGTAAATTTTACCATCCTTACGTATCAGCGCCGATACCCCCGGATGATACACCCCCGGCTTAGGTTCAAAACCTAAATCAGCTGTAAAGGTAGAGCCTAGAGTAGATAACATCTTAAATTTCCAATCGCGGCTTTCGGCAAACTCCTTTTGCACATCCGGCGCATCCGGCGATGTTACCACAAAAGGCATACGGTCATTCAGCGGCAGCACAAAACCATTGAGGCCATCGGCCCACAGGGTGCAATACACGCAGCGCTTACCCATGTTATGTATTACCATAAGTTCATCACGCTCATCAAACAAAGAGGAGAGGAGTACATCGTTGCCGTTCCAATCCTTCAGTGTATAATCTTTCACTTCTTCGGGGGCAAGCTTGCTGCGCAGTTCAACTATTTCAATTCTCTTTGCTTCAATCTCCTTCTGCACAGCGGCAATTTGCTCGTAAGTGGTTTGGTTGGTGCTGGCTGTTTGCGACATTTGTGATAATTTAAGCAACGCATAGCGTTGCGTTCCGTAATTTTGAAACCAAGTTAGCGTTAAAACTGTATGATTAAAACTTTGTTGCTCTCTTTCTTATTGATTTTAAATGCCGGTGGCGAGGAGTTTTTGAATGAGGTTGCCCTCTATCAAAAACAGTCTTATTATAAAGATAAAGTATATGCCGAACACGATTGGAAAAGCTTTTACGCTTTAAAAGAAGCCAACCAGGTAGTGAACCCCGATAACTACGATTTGCATTTACTCAATGCTGCCATATTTTTTTCTACCAATAAAGTTAGGGCTGGCAAAAAACTAGACGCGCTTATTTATTCGGGCCCATTGCGCGATGCCGCCGTGGTACACTCGCAGCAGATGGTAGACAAGAAATTCTTCGACCACTTCAACAACAAGACCCGCAAGCTGCGCACGCCCGAAGACCGAATGGTAATGTATGGTGTAACACAGGCACAAGCCATGGGCGAAAACATAGATTTCAATAACATACAGATGCCCTCTAAAACTACCTACATACAACTGGCCGATAAAGTAGTAGATGCCTGGATGCACTCTGCCCCACACCGCAAAACCATGCTAAGTAAAGGCTACTCACATTTAGGCTGTGCCGGTGTGTTCGAGGCCAAAGATAAAACCGGTTACCGGTATATTAAATCCACGCAGGACTACTCCCTACAGCGCTAAGGCTGTTCACGGTCTGCACAATACCATAATGCCCAAATCAGGCTCTCATTCGTACATTCGTGGCTTCTGTATTTCCGGGCTTTAGCCCGCATATAAAACAGATTAGAGTTCAGCTTATCTATGTGCCGTTGGTTTCAACCAACGGTTAACTGGCTGCTCGTATTTTCCCCTCTCCAGAGGGGTGGCCGGTGGCTCTGCACCGGACGGGGCGTGTGGCTGTTTGCATTACGAAATGATATTTTAGAAGACTGATACTATCTTTACCCCATGAATATCCTATTCGCCACCACCGATGAGCAACTACTAAAATGCCGTAAGGCCATTCTCGAATTGCGTCCGCATATTACAGCAGATGAATACCTGGAGAAAGCAAAACTGCTGTTAAGCGAAGGCGCGCAAATGGTTTATGTAGATAGCGAAGGCGACGCACCCGCGGTGTCAGTATTCCGCATCAACTATTATTTCTTCCGCGGTAAAAATTTATACATAGACGACCTTAGCACCCTGCCTGAAGCCCGTAGCAAAGGCTATGCCGGTGCATTGCTGGATTTCATAAAACAGTATGCCCTACAAAATAACTGCGCCAACATCCATCTCGACTCCGGCTATTCAAAAGAACGGCACGATGCCCACCGCCTATACCTTAACAAAGGCTACCACCTAGCCAGCCACCATTTTGTGTTGGATTTGTAATTGCTCTTTTAAATTACCCAAATCGTAATCTGTTTGTATTGTTTTAGGTGGTTAAATAAAGGAGGCAAAATCTCAAACTTTTATTGCTGCCCGGGTTATTCCAAAAACTCAATGATAGCATCTATCGCCTTCTTATTGCGGATGATGGTGTTATGCCCGGCTCCCTTTACGTTCACCGGTTTTATCTCCGGCCTTAGCGATAGGAAGTGCTTAATGTCGGCCAACGATACCACGTCATCGTCCTCATCATAAATCAGCATGGCCTTATCGGCCTTTATCTTCTCCTTGCGCTTGGCCAGGTTCATCCGGTCTACCGACATCTTAAACTCTTCTTCCAGCCCTTTAAAGAAGATGCGCTGCATTTTAACCGGTACCTTCAGCATGGCAAACACCTGCTCAAAAAACTTACCCGATGATATAGGTATAGCCATCATCACCAGCCTGTTTACCAGTATATCATACTCCATAAGCATGTAAGCACTGGCACCACCGCCCATGCTGTGGCCCACTATAGCGTAAGGTGTGCCTATCTTTTCTATCAGTTGCACCATGGCCTCTTTAAAGTGTAGCAGGTTGCTCGTTTCGCCTTCGCTGCCGCCATGTGCCGGTCCATCAATAGCTACAACGCGGTAGCCGTTTTGCACCAGCGCGGGTATCATCTTATAAAAATCAAGCGCCATCCCATCCCAGCCATGCACCAGCAGCACCGTGCGGTGGCTGCTGCCCCACACATAGTATTTCATCTCTACCTTCTGCTTGGTATTCCTGAACTCATTCACCTTAATCACATGCTTGTGCGCCTTTTTCATCAGCGCTTTGTGAGGTGGCCGCAGCACTCTTTTTTGTGGGGTAAACACCAGCTTCACCAGTATATCTATAGCCGTTACCGGTGCTATGTTGCCTGCTACTGCAAAAAAGCGCGATAGCCATTTTACTTTTGAAGGATAACCTTGTTGTTGTTTTTCTGCCATAGCTTTATCAGTTAATCATTCGTATTGTTTTAATGCGCACCGGTTGCCTGGGCCTGTCAGCATTCCCGGGCTCAACCGCCGCAATCTTGTCTACTAC
>DATGWP010000139.1:0-7944 GCA_035299425.1 Chitinophagales bacterium
GAGATACTACCTGCTTGGCGGTACTCTGTTATATTCTGCTTTTGCGCCTATGACCAGTAGCGCAGAACAACGCCTGAACAGTAACTACAGCGGCGATTCATCATCCGGTGGATGTGGGTCAAGTTGTGGAAGTTCGTGTGGCGGGGGCTGCGGTGGCGGTTGTGGAGGTTGCGGTGGTGACTAACTAATTTAATTTGCCCAGCACAAACAAGCGCAGCATATTAAGCGCAGCGTTTGAGAACACGCGTATGTTCTCCATACGCGATGGAAAGAACTGAAATTTGCGCGCTACCATTTTGTCTTTAGAGCCTACGGCAATCCAAACGGTGCCTACCGGTTTGTCGGGAGTGCCGCCATCGGGTCCGGCAATGCCGCTAACTGCAATGCCATAGGTAGTGCCAGTGGCATTTAAAAGGCCGGTAAGCATTTCGCGCACGCATTCTTCGCTAACTGCACCAAATGTTTTCAGCGTTTCGGCGCTTACGTTCAACATCTTCTTCTTTACATCGTACGAATAGGACACAACGCTACCTTCGAAATACTTAGAGCTGCCGGGTATAGAAGTAAACAGGTGCGCTATGTAGCCACCGGTGCAGCTTTCGGCGCAGCTAACGGTTTTGTTTTGTGAACCGATTAATCTGCCTACAACACTTTCCAATGATTCTTCGCCATCCACATAAACCAGATCGCCTAAAGCAGATTTAAGTTTTTGTTTCTGAGCCTCTACCTGCGCTTTTAATTCGGCCGTATCGCCGCGGGCAGTTAGCCGCAATTTTACTGTGCCCAGGTTAGGCAAGTAAGCCAATTTAATATTCTCCGGTAGTTCGTTTTCGAAAGTGCTAAGCATATTAGCCACTACCGACTCACCGGCGCCGGCTGTCATTACCGTTTCGTGTATTATCTGCGGAAAAGAAAATGTGATTTTTAGTTTAGGTATTACCTGCGTTTCCATCAGGTGTTTCATCTCGTGCGGAACGCCAGGCATAGATACAAATACCACTCCATCACGTTCGAACCACATACCCTGCGCAGTGCCGCGTGTATTGGGCAACATGGTGCATGCTTTAGGTATCATAGCCTGTGAGCGGTTCATTTCTAAAACTTTTAAGCCACGCTTTTCGAATATCTGTTTCATCTTTTCCCAAACCTGTTCGTTCAATTCCAGTTCGGTATTGAAATAGTCTACCAGCACCTTTTTGGTGATATCATCTTTGGTGGGACCAAGGCCGCCGGTCATTAAAACAATTTTAGAAGTAGATGCCGCGCGGTTGAGGGCCTCTACAATTTGCGCCGCCTCATCTCCTACCGAAATTATTTCGTGAAGTTTTACACCCAGCTCAGAAAATTTCTGGCCTATCCAGGCGCTGTTGGTATCTATAATCTGGCCGATAAGAATTTCGTCGCCTATGGTTATAACGGTTGCTTTCATGGATACAATACTACGTATTTTACGGATGGCATACCGTTGGTTTCAACCAACGGCAATGAAGGGGTGTGCGAATAACACTTAGACGTTACAAGTTGGCTTTTCCACTTTTGCTTGACCAAAAGTGGAGCAAAACTCAAGCCCTGTATGAAAACTGCCTAAAATTTCCTCCCCCCGCGCATGAAAAAAAACTCGGCATACCAGTTAGTGCATTATAAGTTATTGACCCTTGGCCTCAAACAGTTTTTTCATCTCTTGCCTGGCTTCGTGGAAATTTTTTAACGGCATTTTCATAAGGGGCGATATGTGTAGCCTAAGCTATAACGGGTTTATATATGCAGACCCGAACCTTAATAACCAGATTCATTTTTTCCGTTTATGTTTGGAGTATGGATTTATCGTACATATTAAACCACCTGGGGGAAGAGCGTGATAATTATTTTGGCGCGGTGGCGCCGCCAATTATACAGAGCAGCAATTTTTATTTTAAGGATGTAGCCAGTCTGCGCAAGGCTTTTCTGGATGAGAAGAATATTTCGATATACACCCGGGGGAATAATCCCACGGTAGAGATTTTGCGCAAAAAGATTGCGGCCCTGGCAGGCGCTGAAGATGCGCTGGTGTTTTCGAGCGGTGTGGCTGCAATAAGCGCTGCCGTGCTGAGCAATGTGAATGCGGGCGACCATGCTATATGTGTAAAGAAACCCTATGGGTGGACGCACCGGTTGTTTACTAAATTTTTACCCCGTTTTGGAGTGAATGCCACCATGGTGGATGGCAGTGATGTAAGCCATTTTGAAAGAGCCATTTTGCCTACCACAAAGGTCATTTTTCTGGAGAGCCCCAATACGTTTACGTTTGAGCTGCAGGATTTAAAAGCCATTGTAAAACTCGCAAAGGCCAACAGCATTGTAACCATTATAGATAACTCTTATTCTACATCGCTGGGGCAGCGTTGTAGTGAAATGGGAATAGATATTGAAGTGCATAGTGCAAGTAAATATTATGGCGGACACAGCGATGTGGTAGCAGGCTACCTTATTGCCAATAAACAAATGACCGCGAAAGTGTTTGCAAACGAACTACTGAACCTGGGCGGAATTATTTCGCCGAATGACGCGTGGTTATTGATACGTAGTTTGCGTACGCTTCCGCTGCGACTTGAAAGAACCCGCAATACCACTAAAAAGGTTGTGGAGTGGATGGAGCAACACCCGCAGGTAGAGAAAGTGGTTTACCCCTTTGCTAAATCGTTTCCACAATATGATTTAGCATTAAAACAAATGAAATATGGCGGCAGCCTGTTTACTGCCATGATTAAAGCAAAGGATGTAAGCGAAGTGGAAACTTTTTGCAACAGCCTTAAAAAGTTTTTGATGGCAGTAAGCTGGGGCGGGCATGAGTCGCTGATAATGCCGGCGTGTAGTTTTCCGGTGCAACAGCATTACGAAGAATCGGTTTATCCGTTTAACCTTATACGCTTTTATATAGGGCTTGAGGATTTTGAAAGCTTAACCGAGGACTTGCAACAAGCTTTTGAAAAAATCGAATAAAGATTAAATGCGTTTATTTCTCACCCTATTTTTTTGTATCAACTTACTTAGTGGCTTTTCCAGTGGTAGCTATACTTCATTGGCAGAAGCGCTGAAAAATCCGCAAGGGGTAAAATCGCTTAACCTGAGTGGCAAGGGCCTTACGGTGCTTTCGGAGGATATTGGCAAGCTGGTAAACCTTGAGCGACTGGACGTGTCAACTAATAGCCTTACAGCGTTGCCCAAAGCGCTGTTTACACTTAAGAAGCTGAAGTATCTGAATGTAACAGCCAATAAACTTACAGCTATACCGGCAGGTATTGCTAACCTTAAAAACCTGCAAGAACTGGAGATAGGATTTAATAAGTTGAACTCTCTACCTAAAGAGATAGGTATGCTGATTAAGTTGAACCGGTTGGTAGCAGCAAAAAATAACTTAAAAGCACTGCCGGTAGAGATGAAACAATTAACAGAGTTGACCATAGCAGATTTTAGCTACAACCAATTTACAGCTATGGCCGATGTGCTGGCTACGCTGACCAAACTAAAATCGATAGACCTAAGCTTTAATAAACTACTGGCCGCTTATCCTGCTGATATTAAAAACCTGCAGGCCCTTAAGATACTTAACCTAAAAGCTACCAAAATCAGCGCTAAACAAGCTGATGAGCTAACGTGGCTGATACCGGATTGCCAGGTGTTGTTGTAGGGTGTGCAGCAATGGGCTTACACCCATCGCTAAATTGTGGCGACCTTTCAGGCCTTTGCGTAGGCCGTTGGCTAAAGCCGACGGCACATTGATAAGCGGAATTATTCTTTGTTTAATACTGGCTAAAGCCAGCGAATACAAATACCTCCCCATTCTACTGATGGTATGACTTTGCCAGGCCAGGCTTTGCTTAGTCGTGCCATCAGAATTTTTTCAGATTTTAAATACTGCGCAATGTGTGGCGACTTGTTATTTTTAAAACATGAATGAGAAATTACTGCATTTTATCTGGCAGTTCAGGTTGTATGACCAGCAAAACCTAAGCACCGTTGACGGAGAGAAAGTAGAAGTGATACATACCGGTTACCTGAATGGTGATGCGGGCGCTGATTTTCAGAACAGCAAGATACAAATAGGTAAAACACTATGGGCCGGCAATACCGAGATGCATGTAAACGGCAAGGATTGGTTTGCCCATAACCATCAGCTGGATGCTGCCTATAACAATGTGGTGCTGCATGTAGTATATGAACCGGGCGATAAACCCGCCATGCGCGAAAACGGACAGCCGATACCCACTTTGGCTTTGAAGGGGCGCATAAATACGAATACACTATACCGGTACGAAGAACTGAGCAAACGCAAGGCATGGATACCTTGTGCCGGTTACATTAAAAATGCCGGTGAGTTTACGGTCAAAAATTTTGAGGAGCGATTGCTGGTAGAGCGGCTGGAGGGCAAGGTGGAACAGATAAACCAGTTGCTGGCCGAGTCGGAAAATGATTGGGAGAATGTGATGTTTCAGATGATAGCGCGCTATTTTGGTGCAAGTGTAAACAAGGAACCGTTCTTTAGATTGGCGCATACCTTACCGGTTAAGATATGGGGCAAGCACCAGAATGATTTGCTACAGCTGGAAGCATTGCTGTTTGGCCAGGCCGGATTTTTAGAAGACCGGCAGGATGATGAATACCCCAAGCAGTTGCGGAAGGAGTATCTGTATTTAAAACGCTTATACAGTTTACAACCGCTAAGCAGCGATATGTTTAAGCTATTGCGGTTAAGGCCTTCTAATTTCCCTACCCTGCGGCTGGCACAGCTGGCAGCGCTGATGCATAAAGAGGTAAAAATGTTTTCGCTGATACTGGAGGCAAAAACGCCGAAGGCCATACATGACCTGCTGGAGTTTGAAGTATCGGCTTACTGGAAAGAGCACTACCAGTTTGATAAGCCATCGAAAAATGTAAACTGCAACCTGGGCAGCAGCATGAAGAATATACTGCTGATAAATGCTGTAGCTCCTGCCCTGTTTGCCTATGGCAAGTATAAAGACAACCAGGAATATTGCGACCGTGCGCTGGAACTACTGCAGCAATGCAAGGCAGAAAGCAACTCGGTGATAACCGGTTGGAAGGAGTTGGAAATAGAACCGGCCAATGCGTTTGAATCGCAGGCGCTGTTGCAGTTAAAGAATAATTATTGCGATAAGTTCAGATGCCTGGAGTGCGCTGTGGGTACGAAGATATTGAAGTGAACCTCATCCTAAATCCTTCTCCTAAAGGAGAAGGACTTGAACAGCCGAAATACAAGATCATCGCAGCTTATACTACCTAATTAGCATAAACCCTTTGGTAATGGTGTTAACCTTACCCGGATTGAGTGAACTGCCGTAGTTTACCTGCACTACATAAGCACCGGTGGGTTGTGGTTTACCTTTGTAGGTGCCATCCCACGGTATGTTGCTGTTTACATTGTATACTACTTCGCCCCAGCGGTTATACACTTTTACGTCGACTATTTCGGCAAATTTTAAAGGGAAAAGGGTGAACACATCGCTGGTGCCATCGGCATTGGGGCTAAAGGCATCGGGTACTTTTACATCGGGCTGCACCAACTCTATATTATAGCAGGCGCTGGCTGTGCAATCTAAATTACTGGTTACGGTTACGCAGTAAGTAGTGGATTGGTCGGGAGTAGCAGCGGGATTATAAATATTGCCATTATTTAAGCCGGCCTGTGGAGACCATACATACGAGTAGCTGGTATCGCCGGCAGCGGTAAGCTGCACTGACTGCCCAAAGAGGATACTGGTATCGGGCACTGCCGTAATAGACGTTTGAATAGATGTAGTGGAGGCCTGAGCCGATTGAATAGCCTGGCAGCCGTTGGCATCGGTTACAGTAACTTCAAATGTGGTATTTGTAACTACGGGCAGGGTAACTACGGATGTATTTTGCCCCGTGTTCCAAGCATAGGTTACCTGTACGGTAGAAGTTGCCGACATAGTAACGGGATAGCCCTCGCACACGATGGTATCGCAGCAAACGGTTAGCGGTGGCGGAGTGTTGCGTATACCAACAATACCCGATTTTGCTGCTGTGCAGCCGTTGGCATCGGTAACAGTTACGGTGTAAATATCGGGCGCATACACCTGCTTAAGTATAGCGTTATCGGTTTCGCCGGTGCTCCACAAATAAGTAAGGGCGCCGGGTGGGGTAACTTTAACCTCGAAAAATGCATAGCCGCCGGGGCATACATCTGTATCGCAGCAGAGGGTAAGGTTGGGTATGCTGTTTTGAACCGTAACGGTTAATACATCCTGAAAAATACAATTGCGCCAATCGCGTACTGTAACTGTAAAATCGGTGGTAGTAAATACCTGCGGGGTAACTACATCCGTAGTTTCGCCGCTGCTCCATTGCACCGAGGGAGGAAAGGTTGCTGTATCGGTTACACTTAATCTAACCGTTTGGCCGGGACACACCTGGGTATCACAACAGGCGGTGGCCTCAAGCCTTACAAAAGGGATAGTATCTATCGGTATTTGCAAACCGGTAAGAGAACCGCCGTTATCGCCTGCGCTGGCACCGTTGGTGGTTAAATAAGGGCAAGCCGGTGGGCCTAGCCCAAACACATTCATGCCGTTTTTGCCACCGGTATCAATTAACGTAATGTTTGGCGAAACGGCTGCATCTTTTACCCACAAGGCACCGCCCCCACCGCCGCCACCGGGGCCCATGCAAAAGCTCATAGAGCCACCATTATCGAGTATGCCGCCATTTCCGCCGGCTACGTTTACCTGCACATTGCCGGTGTAATTATCTACAAACAGAAGGACCGCGCCGCCGGCACCACCACCGCCGGCACCATCGCTGCGGGCCATGGTATCTACGCGGTTGCCAGAGGCATTTATTTTACGGTTATTGCCCACCAGTGTGTTGGCCATAATAATAACTATACCGCCACCGTTGGCGCCCGAGGTTAACTCATTGTTGTTACCATCGCCGGCGCCGCCGCCGCCACCCATAAAAACCCGGTTGGGCGTATTGGAATAATAGAGCCCGCCGCCACCCACGCCCGGCCCCGGACCGGGGCAGGAAAAATTAGAAACATTGGAACGTATGCCACCACCGCCACCTATACCATAATTGCCACCGCCACCACCACCGGTGTTGTGGTCGTTGCCGCCGCCACCGCCATTGCCATTTTTGCCACGGCCATAATTGTTGCCGGCAAAAAAGCCAATGCCTTCTCCCTTGGGCGCGCCACAAACAATACTTGAACAATAATAATCGGTGGCACCGCCTATGCCGTTATTAAAGCAGGCCTGCGATGCGCCATCATTTTGCTTAACAGCCCCGCGGAAGCCTTTGCCCTTTACCGTAATAGAATCGTTAAGTGTAAGTGTATTTGCCTTAAGCAAAACCACACCACCGGTGCTGCCATCCCAGGCGGGAGCGGTTAGCGGCGATGTAACTACTGCATCGGTATATTCTTCCAGCGAAACCAGCTGCAGGCCCTCGGGCTGGTAATCGCGCATAAGGGCGTATTTGAAAATAATAGAAGTACCGCTAATAAGCTCTATCTCATTTATTTCGTAATTGCCACAGCCCTTATAGTTAAGTATATTGCCAAAACTAAATGAGTTGAGATTATCAATCTCTGCCCCTTTCATTTGAATAAGCATAACTTTTTGGCCAACAAAAAAACCGTTGGTAGTACTTACCTGGATAACGTTTCCACAAAAATTGATGCTATTAACAGCAGCATATTTATTTACCACCCCGCCAATATTGGTTTGTGCTGTAACATGGCTGCAAAGCCATAGCAAGCACACTAGTACGTAAATCCGTTTGAAATCTCCCATTTGTATATAGACGCTGAGTAAGGCAATAAAGTTGACAAACTTAACTCAATTTTCGCGGTTAGCCCTTTACAGATACCAACGTTTTTTTAGGTAATTAAAGGTGAATTGTAAGTTGCCATATTTAAAACTT
>DATGWP010000140.1:0-5406 GCA_035299425.1 Chitinophagales bacterium
AAATATGCCAAAGAGCATGGCCCTGAAAAATACTTTCCGGATTGCACACGGTGTTGGTGCGGTCCAGTATCCACACTACGGCAGACAGGAGCAAAATAGTAGTACCGGCCCACAGGTAATTGGTAAAGTAGTGCTCGCGGCTAACAAACAACAGGTAATAGCAGCTGGTTAAAAATACAATGAGCACCAATGCGGGAAACAGAATATTGATATTGACCTTATAAATACTGGTATAAAGCAGGTAATTAAGCGCTACACCAAAGGCCACCATCAGGGCATGGGAGCTTTTGTATTGACCCTTTACCCGTATAATTGGAAATATTTTATAAAGGTTAAAAACCAATACCATTACCACTACAGCGTACATGCCCGCCTGGTCTAGCTTTTGAAAAAAACCGGATAGGGATGCGTGGAAAAAGAAACTACCTATAAACAGGTAAATGGCAGATGCCCCGAACATGATAGAGAATATGGGATAACGCACCAGAAAGTTGTCGCTTTTTTTCCTTTCCGAATATTTAAGATCGTGTATGCCGAGTGTGAGGGTAAATAACCCTACCAGAAAAAAGCCAAGGTTGCTCCAGGTGTTGGCCGGCTGGCGGATAAGTTCATCCATGCGATTCATTTCGCAAAAATGGAAGGCGTTGCCATTGGCCTCGCTCCAATGCGCCCATAGGTCGGTAAACTGAAACAGGTGGTAATAAAGTGTGAGCGCCAGCGTGCTCAGCAAAAAAATGATGATGGGCAAATAGAACATGCGCGCATGCAACCGCTCGAAATAAAGGCGGGTTTTAAGAAGTTTCCATTTGATGCGAGCACTAAGTACCATAGTAGTGTTTACAGGGGTTTGTTAAAAAAGGTTTCAAAGGGGACGAATCAACGGTAGGAAAATTGCAGAATGCGCTACAGAATTACATAACTGCCAAATGTTCGAAGTTGAAAAAAATCCTAAAGCCTATCCACTTACTAAATTTTATTAGGTTTGAACCGTGCGTAACGAACCGGTAAAAATTATTGAGTGCCCCCGCGATGCCATGCAAGGCATTCGCCAGTTTATACATACCGAAAAAAAGATAGCCTATATAAACAAGCTATTGAAGGTAGGGTATTATGCTTTGGATTTCGGCAGCTTTGTATCGCCGGACATAATACCGCAGATGGCTGATACAGCCCGGGTACTTGATGGGCTGGACCTAAGCACTACCCAAAGTAAATTGATTGCCATAATAGCCAACGAGCGGGGCGCAAAGGATGCCTGTGAATTTAAGCAGATAGATTGCCTGGGCTTTCCTTTTTCGGTATCAGAAACTTTTCAGAAGCGCAATGCCAATTCTACTATTGAAGAATCGCTGGAGCGTGTGAAAGGTATACGCGAAATGTGCAGCCAGAGCAATAAGGAGCTTATCATTTACATAAGCATGGCATTTGGCAATACCTATGGCGACCCTTATAGCCCCGAGATTGTAGAAGAGTGGGTGAGTAAACTAAAAACGCTGGATGTAAAAACATTTATGCTTAGCGATACGGTAGGCGTAGCCGATGCTATGGTCATAGAATACCTGTTTGCCAAATTAGTACCTGCATTGCCACAATTAGAAATTGGTGTGCACCTGCATACTGCCCCACATAACTGGAAGGAGAAAATTGAAGCCGCTTATGATAATGGCTGCCGCCGGTTCGATTCGGTGATAAAAGGCTATGGTGGCTGCCCCATGGCTAAGGATGACCTGATAGGCAATATGCCAACCGAGAATTTGTTGAACTATTTCAGCCGCCAGCAACTGGGTCCACAATTTAGCATACCGGCATTTGAAGATGCGCTACGCGAGGCCAACAATGTTTTTCCGCCCCAGCACCAGCACTAAAAAGAATTGGGAATTCGGAATGCGGAATTAAAATTCAAATAAGTTACCGCAGAGGCGCATAAAATACATACAGAGGTAGCTAATATTAGTGGAAAACTAATGATTGTTTTACCGGTTGGTTTGTATATTTGAGAAACAACTTAACCACCCATGCCGCAGATTCCTTTACACATTTCGGCGCTGTTTATTTCATTAGTATTTGCCATTGCATTTATATTATTAATAGCTGTGTACGTAAGCAGCCGCCGCTCGGCCGATTTATCATTTGAAGAGCGAAGGAATAACTTTGTGATATCGCTGATTGTAATTATGGTGTGGTTGATATTTACACTGATTATGTCTGCTTCGGGTTTTCTCACCGATTTTTCTGCCATGCCCCCCAGGCTTGTACTGATAGTAGCTCCGCCTCTTGTTTTTTTTCTGGTGCTGCTCAATGCCAAACAGTTTAACGACCTTACCGAGCAGTTTAATGTGTTCTGGCTCGTATACATCCAGTCCTTCCGTATTTTAATGGAGTTTATACTCTGGCTGCTATACCGGTATAATGCTATACCCGTTCAAATGACGTTTGAGGGCCGGAACCTGGATATATTGGTAGGCTTAACTGCGCCCTTTATTGCCTATTACTGTTTTATTAAAAAAACGTGGCCGCTACGGGTGGCGCTTATATGGAATTTTGCGGGCATTGCGCTGTTGCTGAATATTGTAGTTGTGGCTATGCTCTCTACGCCCTATCCTTTCAGGCAATTTATGAATGAGCCGGCAAACACTATAGTTTTCTACTTTCCTTTTATATGGCTACCGGCGTTTGTAGTTCCGTTTGCATTGTTATTGCACCTTGTAGCTATACGCAGGTTGTGGAAGTTTGCATAGATACTCTCCTATAATTGTTTAAACTTCCCGGTTTTGCTCTCTACCAAAACATTGCCTCCACCATGCACATGCATCTTTTTGTAAACCAGAAACTGTATATCGGGTTGCGCGTAACAAAAGTCCTCTATGGTTCTTATCAACTGCTGCACAGGTTCGTATTCGCCTTCTATAGTGGTTTCAAAAGCCCCTACGGTATACTTTAAACCCGATTGCTGAATCAGCGCAATAGCCTTATCAATTACCGGAAAGGCATGATCTATTTGGGTAAGAGGAACTACCTGTATACTGGCGTTTATTATCATACCGGTTATTTATATACCACATAAATATCGCGTGGGATATTCGGCTGGTCGGTGGTATAATATTCAAATATCATTTGCGTGGTAGTGGCTTTTACCTTTACGGCGCCAAAGCGCTCATTATCGCAAATATTCACCGTGTATTTATCGGGGTCAAGCGGATGAGCATTGCAGCTGTATAAGTTATCGTTACCGCTGTTGCCTATAATTATGTAGGGTAGTTTAGGGGCTGCTTTATCGGTAACGCGTGAATAAAAATGCTCGTGCCCGCATACTACAGCATCTAAACCCCAATCGGAATAAGGTAATTGTGTACCTGCGGAGCTGCCATGCGGACCCGGGCTATATGGCGGATGGTGAAAGTATACCAACTGAAATGGTGCAATGCTTTGTGCTGCTTTATCTTTTAGCCAATTGCGGGCCTGCTGGGGCAGTGTACCTGCAGCACCCGATGTCATTGAAAAAAACTGCACAGGGCCCCAGGTAAAATCGTAGTTGCGCTCATCGCCGGGCAGTGTAAAATAATCGGTATAGCTGCGCATAACCGGCAAGGTATAATGGTCGTGATTGCCAGGAGATGGGAAAAAGCGGTTTACCTTATCCGTTGTAGCCTTGCCTGTGCAGCGCTTATCAAGCGGAGCATCGGGATTATAAATAAAGTCGCCATAATGTTTACCGATGTTATCGGTAATAGTACTGGTACCTCCCATAGGGTAATTATTGTCGCCCACAGTAATAATAAACTGGGGGTTCCAGGCAGCCACCATTTTTGCTACTGCCTCTTCGTGCGGGCCATCTTCGCCAAAATCACCAATTACGGCAAACATAGCTGTATCGGCGGGGTTGCTTACCTGCAGGTTTTGGAAAGCGGCATCTATAGGCAACCTGGCACACGATGCGGCCGATAAAAGGAAAGCTACGCATACAAACTGCACTAAAACATTTTTACTCATACTACTTATTGTTTATGGTGTAAAAATAAAAAAGTACAGCTGGCTAAAGGCCAGTTAAATGAAAGGTGTTTATTTAGCGCCATGTTAGTACGGATAGTAAAAATGACTTTTGCCGAAGATAAGGTGGAGAATTTTGTTGCTGCTTTTAACGAGCGCAAACATCTTATAGCCGCTTTTGAAGGTTGCAGCGGTGTTGAACTACTGCGAGATATAAACGACCCGCGTATATTTTTTACTTACAGCCGATGGGATGGACCGGAAAGCCTTGAAAAATACCGGCAGTCGGAACTATTTAACACCGTGTGGGATACTGTGAAAAAATGGTTTGCCGGAAAGCCCGAAGCCTGGAGCGTGCGCCAGGTTGATTGATAACTGCTATTATCAAAAAAATCCCCTGGTTTTAGAAAAAACCAGGGGATTACCATTAAAGTGCAATTAGATTATACAATAAACAGGTTGGCTATATCCAGCACCTGAGCCTGAGTAAGTGGCTCATCAAAAGCTTCAGTAGCAGCATCGTTACCTACACCGCTGAAAGAGCCGATGTTTACTGTAGCTTGCACCAATACATCATCGCCATCGTATATAGCCTGCGTAACAGACGGCAAAGTACCGCGGCTGGAACCGGTTACCCAACCTTTGACAGTATCAAGGCCATTTTTAGTACGCAGCCTGCGCACCTCTGAAGCGTGGCGAGCCTCTACCGAGTGAATTTGCAGGGCCGCAGTAAGCACATCATTGTTACCCATAAGTGCACCAGCCTGTCCTTTGTAAGCACGCACTCCGGTGTCTTCAAACGCCTGTGAAAGAGCCAAAAACTGATTGTATACGATAAACGGTGTAAAGCTACCACCTGCTGTAAAATCGAAAACAGGCGAATTGACAGGTGTGCCACCCAACTGCTGAATTGTGCTTTGCAGCAGACTTACGTGCGCGTCTTCATGATCAGAAATCTGGTTGAAGATGGCGATATCGGAGCCGGCAATAACACCGGAAGCAATGCCCTGGTTATAAAAGCTGGCCTCGAGGTATTCAAGTGTAAGTGCAAAATTGAGCACATCCACAATTGCTGCCGGACCATTGCCTGCCGCCTTAGATACAGAAGGGATGGCAGCTAATAAAGCACCGGGTACGGTTGCTATGGCCATCTTCCTGGTAATTTCGCCAAATAACGAAAGTGTTTCTTTACGTGTCTTCTTCTCAGAAGTATTTATGTTGGTAGAGTCAAATTGCTCTAAAATATCTATGATTTTCATTTTTCTATAATTTAAGGTTATTTGCAAATTGATAAATTAAACTAGCTAGTAGGCAGGTTGCTAGCGTTAAGCTTACTCTTAAGATAATTGCCTGCAACGCCTAATACTTCTGCTGGTGTTTTAGCACCATCGAGACCCTGAGCGTTTACAATATCATTGC
>DATGWP010000141.1:0-32800 GCA_035299425.1 Chitinophagales bacterium
TGAGATAGAATGAATTCTTTTTAAGAATTCAATATCATCACCAATGTCGATATAATTAAAATGCTTTGCCGTATACTCTACATTATAGTTATTCAAATACTTTTCAAATTCAAGTAAATCCTTCTCTTCTTTTGCGGCAAAAAGATTTATACCACTCTGGATAGCAATATCATCATTGATTTTTCGAGCAAGAACACCAATTTCATCTTCAAGAAAATCTTTTTTGATTAGATGAAATTTCATCCTTGAACTGAAATCGTACAAACGTCCGATTGCTTTTACTTTGTCTATTTTATTACCACCAACCATGTTTAAATATTTTTTAGGTCTATAACATTGAATTCCGACAATGTTAGGTTCGGTATAATATACTCATCGCTCAAAGGGCTTGCCATTTTATCAAACGCTACCTTTTCCAATTTAGTTTCAACAAGGGAACGAGGTATAACATATATTAATGGATTAAAGAATTTTAACTGAGCATTCTTAATAATGTGAATAACGTGTCCATATTGGCTATCAGTAATAACGCCCTCTGCCAATTTGAACCCAGCGCCTTTTAACAAGCCTGTTTTAATGCGTTCAATATTCGCACCATGCAAATCGCTATCAATGCATTCCTTTCTCAAGCCAGCATAAATATCGTGTGGAGAAGACGTTGATGGTATATTTTTGAGTGGATTTAAGTCATCTAAAGAACGCGGGTTAAATACAGATCCACACCATACATAATGGTGCCCTTTGTAAAACTGCTCAGCAAGAAAATGCGCAAGATATGCGTTAGTTGAATACAGTAATATATCTTGGGATGTGGGCATTAAATACTAAAAAGAATCGTAATTTATTATATTAAAAGGGCTGAGCTTATACGAACGCGCTGGATTCAAATATATAATTCTTTTTAAGTGCAGGTATATTCTTTACTATCGAATTAGAGATGCGATGATTGCTAATAAGTTCTCCAACTTTCGAAGTACTCCGCATTATCACTTCGAAGTTTCAATGCCGCAGAAGCCTCCGACTTCTGGAAACAACCCACCACCACCCATTGTTCAAAATCTCAATAAGTTCTTCTTTTTCTATAGCCCACTTCTCCCCATCTTTGCAGGTCGTTCTTTGGCATCTGCGTATTTGTATAGGCTTTAGGCTGCTCTTAATGCCCTTAGTGGTTAGCATCTGTATTCTCTGTGTTTCTTTGTGTATTCCGTGCCTCCGTGCCTGCCTGCCGGTAGGCAGGATTATGCCTCTGGTATTTGTATTATCTCAATACTCCATACTAAAACTCAATACTACAGTAATGCCATTACCTGTTTTTGGTAAAATTGTATGTTTCAAAACAGGGGGGTGGGGTAGCCACTTTAAATTTTAAGTTGCTCAATTACAATGGGCTATGCCGGGTGGGGGGTAGCCATTTTTCAAAAATTGCCATTATTCATTGTAAGGGGTGTGGCTGCTAAAATTCCCCGCCTATTTTAGGCGGGGTGCCCAACGGGCGGGGCGGTAATTTAAAAGCCTGTATTAATTCCGCTGTGTATTCTGTGCTCCTGTGCCTGCCTCCCGATAGACTCTCAATGGCTGCTCTTAATGCCCTTAGTGGTTCGTATATGTGTTGGCTGCATTTATCATAGTCCTCACATAATCATACTAATCAGGGGTCAAAAAAAAGGGCAAAGCAGTATCACTGCTTCACCCTTCACTCTGTATTATTAAGGCAGGCGCTTATACGCGTGCGCTGTTGTGCTTCACTTCTATTTTAGAGTAAGTAGGGCAAGTATGTTTCTCGCATGAAGAAAGGGCGAAAACACCAAAGGCCGCTGCCGCTACCACTATTTTTTTGAACGTGCTTTTCATAAGATTACTTTTAAGGGTTTAAAAATTGTTTATTGTTGCTTTTACAAATTATGAGCCAATGGGTTTGTTGGGTTTCTTAATTTCCGAACGCGAATTTATGAGAATTATTGTGAGGTCAAAACCAAGCTGTTAACAATATGAAAATTCATTTTATAGCCGTGGGCGGCGCAGTTATGCACAACCTGGCAATCGTTTTACGCAGAAAGGGCCACAAGGTTACCGGCTCCGACGATAAAATCATTGACCCTGCCCGCACTAATCTTGAAAAAGAGGGCATTTTACCCGCTCAAATTGGCTTTTTTGAAGAAAACATCACCGAAGATTTAGACGCCGTTATCCTCGGTATGCACGCCCGCGTTGACAATCCCGAACTGGTTAAGGCACAGCAACTAGGCCTTAAAATCTACTCCTTCCCCGAGTATCTGTACGAGGTATCGAAGAAAAAGCAACGCGTGGTAATAGCCGGCAGCCACGGCAAAACCACCATTACCAGCATGGTAATGCATGTGCTTAAAGAGAACAACTACAACTTCGATTACATGGTAGGCGCTAAAGTAAAGGGCTTCGACACCAGCGTAAAGATTACCGAAGATGCTCCCATTATAGTGCTGGAGGGCGACGAATACCTGGCCTCACCCATCAACCGCGAATCGAAGTTCTTGTATTACAAACCCAACGTAGCACTTATTACGGGCGTAGCCTGGGACCACATCAATGTGTTTCCCGATTACGAGGAGTATGTAGAGCAGTTTAAAAAGTTTGCCTACAGCGTAGAAGAATGGGGCTTCCTTACCTGGTTTAAAGAGGATGAAGAGTTGAAGCGGATATTCAACGCCTACGATGCCAAGGTGCGCAGCCGCGCCTATGGCACCCACCCGTATGTAATTAAAGGCAACACTACTTACCTGCAAACCGATTTTGGCGAGATAGCCCTAAAGGTATTTGGCGAGCACAACCTGCAAAACATAGCGGGTGCTAAAAACGTGTGCAACGAGTTGGGCGTGTTCGATGAAGATTTCTATAAAGCCATTGCCACCTTTGAGGGGGCAGCTAACCGCCTGCAGTTTGTAGGCAAAAACGCCGAGACGGTTATCTATAAAGACTTCGCCCATTCTCCTAGTAAGCTTAAGGCCACCGTTAGCGCTATGAAGAACCAGTACAAGAAAGCTACACTGGTAGCTGTAATGGAGCTGCACACCTTCAGCAGCCTGAACAAGGACTTCTTAGAGCAATACGAAGGCACCATGGAAGAAGCCGATGTGCCGGTTGTGTTTTTAGACAAAGAGACTTTTGAACATAAAAAAATGCCGTTGTTGAAAGAGAGTTTTGTAAAAGATTCTTTCGGTAACCAGCAATTAAATATTTTCACCAGCAAGGAAGAACTCGAAGCATTTTTACTGGAGCTTGACTGGACAAACACCAACCTGCTTCTGATGACTTCGGGCAGCTTTGGCGGTATGAACATAGAAGAAGTGGCAAAGAAAATATTGGCATAGAAAAGCTAAAACACAGCTATAAGTAAAGGTTGTTTTAAACTTCCGCTTTTGAATGTAGCTAAGTTCCGTAGGAACGAAATATGGTGTAGCCCCGGGTTTTAACCCGAGGTGTAGTAATAATACAGTAATTGAGTCCCGTAGGGACGGAACATATAGAGAAACATTTAGGCAGAGGACAAATTGAATTGAAAATGACAGACACACAAATAGACTTATTTAGCAACACAGCCACTAAGCTAAATTTAAAACGCCCTTTGGCTTTCTTCGACCTGGAAAGCACCGGTGTAGATTTTGTAAAAGACCGGATAGTAGAAATAAGCATTCTGCGCATAAACCCGGACGGCAGCAAGCAGATTAAAACGCTGAAGCTAAACCCTACTATTCCTATTCCGATAGAGGCCTCTAAAATACATGGCATTTACGATGAAGATGTGATAACCGCACCCACCTTTAAAGAAGTAGCCAAAGAGCTTTTTGATTTTATGGACCCCTGCGATTTAGCTGGCTTCAACTCAAACCGCTTTGATGTGCCTATGCTGATGGAAGAGTTCATCCGTGTGGGTATCAGCTTTGGGGTAGAGAACCGCGCGCTGATAGATGTGCACCGCATATACACGCACTTTGAAAAGCGCAGCCTGGAGGCCGCCTACCAGTTCTACTGCAACAAAACGCTGGAGAACGCTCATAGCGCCGAAGCCGACACCAATGCCACTTACGAAGTGCTACTGGCCCAACTTGACAAATACGCCCCCGACCTTAAAAGTGATGTTAGCTTTCTGCACGATTTTAGCAACGAAGAGCGCTTTTTAGATAGCGGCCGCCGCTTCATTTTTACCGGTGGCAAGGCCTGCTTTAACTTCGGCAAATACAAAGGCAAGACTATTGAAGAAGTACTCCGCACCGACCCCGGCTACTACAACTGGATGATGCAGGGCGACTTTGCCCAGCACACCAAGCAAAAGCTAACAGAGGTAAAGGAAAGTTTGAAGAGAAACCCCTAAATCCTTTGAAGGGGACTTAAACAGCCAATACAACCCTAAATCCTAAAGGGACTTTAGCAGCCAATACAAAATTCAAACAGCCGATAAAACTATCGGCTGTTTGAATTTAAGCCCCTTTAGGGGTTTGGGGTGGCTGTTGAGCGTTATTACTCCGCCAGCGTCCACGTAGATGTTCTACCTAAGAACGATGCACTGCAAAGGAACCCGCGAAGGTCTATACTGTTACCTTTAAAGGTAAGCTTGCCGCAATAGGTCTTACCGTTTTTAGGGTCGTAAACCGTTCCGCCGGTGTACAGGTTCTTATCGTTAGGGTCTACCGAAAAGCCCTTCAATATCAATAAGCCCTGTAGTGGTGCAGATTTAAGAGCATCGTCCGGGTTCTCTTTATCAGTCTTTGGCTTGCCGGTCTTTTCATCATTAGGGTTATCTAGCCAAACCAGCTTGCCATAAAATTTACCATCCTTAGCCAGGTAAACCTGAATCTTGCTGGTTTTTTCCTGGTTAAACCATACGTGTTCAATCTGGTTCTTTTGAGCAAAAGTGGCCATGCTAAGCAGCATACATACAAAGGCGGCGATAATGTTTTTGTTCATGGTGAGTTTTTGTTTTTCGGCTTTGGCTTTAATAATAATGCCAAAGTAAAAAAGTTAACGATTATTGAGAAAGTGAAAAGTAAATAGTGAATAGGCAATGGAAGCAGAAGGGGTTGTTGCCTTTACTATTGCCTATTTACTACTCCCTATTCACTATTTTGTATTTTCGCACCCTCAAAAAAACTAAACATGAGCAGCAAAAGAATAGTAGTGATAGATGGAACCCGCACACCCTTTTTGCGGTCCGGCACCGATTATATGGATTTGATGAGCTACCAGCTTGGCCAGTATGCCATTAAAGGCCTGCTTACCAAAACCGGTATAGACCCTAAAGAAGTTGGCTACGTGGTAATGGGTACCGTGATAGCTAATGTAAAAACCGGCAACGTGGCCCGCGAAAGCGCTATTACTGCCGGCATACCTGATAATGCCCCTTGCCATACAGTAACCATGGCGTGTATAAGCGCCAACCAGGCTATAGTAAGCGCTATGCATATTATTAATAACGGCGATGCCGATGTGGTTATTGCCGGCGGCACCGATAGCGTGAGCGACGCTCCTATTATGTTCAACAAAGTAATGCGCAAGAAGTTATTCAAAGCGCAGAAGCTGAAAGGTGTGGGCGATAGTTTGAAGTTTGTATCTACCCTGCGCCCGGCCGATTTTGTGCCCGATGCACCGGCAGTGGCTGAATTCCTTACCGGCCGCACCATGGGGCTGGACTGCGATATACTGGCCGCCCGCTATGGGGTAACCCGCAACGAGCAGGATGAATTTGCTGTGCGCTCGCACCAATTGGCCGCCAAGGCAGATGCAGAAGGCATACTGGCTGCCGAAATTACACCGGTAGAAACAGCACCTAAGTTTAAGCGCATAGCTAAAGATAACGGCTTCCGTGGCGATACTACCATGGAGAAAATATCGAAACTTAAACCTGCTTTTGTCAAAGAAGGTGGTACCATCACTGCGGCTAATGCATCGTTCTTAACCGATGGCGCTGCTGTAGTGTTATTAATGACCGAAGAGAAGGCAAAGCAATTGGGCTTAACACCAAAGGCATACCTCCACTCCTACACCTTTAGCGGTTGCGACCTTAAAGAAGAGCTTTTGTTAGGCCCTACTTACGCTATGTCTAAATTATTATCTAAGGTTAAAATGAACCTTTCTGACTTTGATGTGTTTGAATTTCACGAAGCTTTTGCAGGGCAGGTGTTGGCTAACTTAAAATGTATGGCTAGCGATGATTTTGCCAAACAAAAGTTAGGACGCGACAAGGCGGTAGGTGTAGTGCCTATGGAGAAACTAAACCTGTGGGGCGGCAGTTTATCGCTGGGCCACCCGTTTGGTGCCACCGGTGCAAGGCTTGTAACTACAGCTGCCAATAGGTTGATAAAGGAAAACGGCAAGTATGCACTGTTATCGGCTTGTGCAGCAGGTGGACATGGACACGCAATGATTTTGGAAAAAGCATAATCGGCGCGCCATGGTATACTTAACAAGAAGAGAACATTTTAATGGTGCACACCGGTTGTATAACGCCGGATGGACGGAAGAGCATAACGTAGAGGTATTTGGCAAGTGCGCTAATAAAAACTGGCACGGGCACAATTTTGACGTGTTTGTAACAGTTAAAGGCAAGCCCGACCCGGATACCGGTTTTATAATGAATGCCCACGAGCTGAGCAAGATAATGAAACGGGAAATTGTAGACCGGCTGGACCATAAGAATTTTAATATGGATGTGCCCGAGTTAGCCAACATATTGCCCAGCACCGAAAATGTAGTGATGCAGATTTGGAAGTGGCTTACACCGCATATTAAAGGTTGCCAGTTGCATTGTATAAAGCTTGTAGAGACCGAAAACATATACGTAGAGTATTACGGAGAATAAAAGACATTCTCTATCGTCAATAAGAATAACAGGAGTGATAAAACTGCCCTATGAGCAATTACCATAAGAAAGAAGAGTATAACGAAGAAGGCCTTAAAGTAGTAGCGTCTAAATACGCCGATATAATCACAGCTTTGGGCGAAGATATTACGCGCAATGGGCTGGAAAAAACACCCGAGCGTGTTGCCAAGGCCATGCATTTTCTTACACAGGGTTACCAGATGGATGCCGGTGCTATTTTGCGCGGTGCGCTGTTTGATGAGAACCACAACCAAATGGTGATAGTAAAGGATATAGAGTTGTATTCATTGTGCGAACACCACATGCTGCCATTTTATGGCCGCGCGCACATAGCTTACATACCCAATGGTAAAATTGTTGGCCTCAGCAAACTTGCACGAGTGGTAGATGTTTTTGCCCGCCGCCTGCAGGTACAAGAAAGACTGACCATACAAATACGCGATGCCCTGCACGATGCCCTCAATCCGCTTGGTGTAGCCGTGGTAATAGAAGCCAAACACCTTTGTATGATGATGCGTGGTGTATCTAAACAAAACTCGGTTACCACTACTTCTGCCTTCACCGGCGAATTTGAAAAACAACCTACCAGGAGCGAGTTTATAAATTTGATAAGCTCTAAGTTAAGCTAACGCTTCGATTACTCAGATTAAAGACAGGATTACGCAGATAATTCAGATATACCCCGTTATCATTGTAATCACCTATTCTCCATCTGTGCAATCATCTGGTGTAGCCTTTGAATTTATCCGTGTAATCATTTCATATTATCAGCGTAATCATTTAGTATTATCCGTGTAATCAACCGATAAAATCGGTGTAAAATCAATAGTATGAAGGCTTATGTTTTCCCCGGGCAAGGGTCCCAGTTTACAGGTATGGGTAAAGATTTGTTTGAGCAATCAGATATTGCTAAGCAGATGTTTGCCAGGGCAGATGAGATACTTGGCTTCTCTTTATCCAACATTATGTTTACCGGTACCGATGAAGAGCTTAAGCAAACCAAGGTAACCCAGCCCGCTGTGTTTCTTCACTCGGTTATAGCCGCTGCGCTTATCGATGGTTTTAAACCTGATATGGTGGCTGGCCACTCGCTGGGCGAGTTTTCGGCACTGGTAGCAAACAAGACGTTAAGCTTTGAAGATGCATTGAAACTTGTGTCTGTTCGTGCGCTGGCTATGCAGCGTGCTTGTGAATTAGTGCCCGGCACTATGGCTGCCGTGCTTAACTATGAAAGCGAAGCCCAGATAGAAAACATTTGTGCTTCAGTAGAAGGCGAAGTGGTGGTCGCCGCTAACTATAACGCCCCCAGCCAATTGGTAATATCGGGAAGCGTAGCGGGCATCGACCAGGCCATGGAAAAGATAAAAGCCGCCGGTGTGCGCAAGGTGATAAAACTGCCTGTGGGTGGTGCCTTCCACTCTCCGCTAATGGAGCCTGCCCGCAAAGAACTGGCCGAGGCTATTTATGCCACTACCTTCAACACGCCTATTTGCCCGGTATACCAAAATGTATCTGCTACGGCAGAAACCGACCCAACCACCATTAAAGAGAATCTCATCGCCCAGTTGACCTCGCCGGTGCGCTGGACACAATCGGTTAAGCAAATGCTGGCCGATGGCGCTACTGAATTTACCGAGGTTGGCCCGGGTGTAGTGCTGCAGGGATTGATTAAGAAGATAAGAGGTTAATTCGTCCTCACCATCTTTACCGTAGCAATACTCACATGAAACTCCATGTGATGTATTTTGCCATTTACAAAGTGATACACATTGCGAGTGCCATCGGGGCTTTTAAATTCCCAGGTATCGTTATCGACTTTTTCTACTGTGCAGTAGTCAGCCTCGGCTTCGTAAAACAGCTTATGTATATTATTCAGCCCCTTAAAATATACAACAGGTATAGAGTAAGATGGCTGCTCTGCAATGCTCCTCTTTCCTTTGTATCCATCTACCTGTAGTTTGGTGCCATCCCACTTAGTATTGTTCCAGCGCTTTACTTCGCCGTTCTCTATCTCCTTTTGTATGCTGTAAAGAAACTTCCCATTCTTATACACCACCTCTGTCTTCGATGTATTTTCGCGCAGTATCCACAGCACCTTTGCCTTCAGGTGGCTCTCCAGCGTATAGTGCTCGGTGCCGTCTGGGTTATCGGTTTTAGTCACCGTCATTTGCCCCACCTTATCGCCAAAGAGGATGATATCGAATGTAACCGTTTCGGTGGCCAGGGCGCTTAATTGTAACAATACAAACAGGGAGAGGGTGAGGGCTATGCGCATGAACAGTTTATGGTGTAGTATAAATTATGGTTTCGTATATGTGTTTGACGATGAAGCCGGTAGAATATTGTATAGTAGCCGGTGTTTATTATTGATGGCATGACTTTGCCTGGCGCAGGCTCCGTTTAGTCGTGCCATCAACCGGCCCAAAAACAAAGATAGCGGAGCTAATGCCCCGCTATCTTGTATTTACTTCCGTCTTCGGTTTCCCGACATACGGCTATTAGCGAATGAAAAGCATTTCGCGATACTTAGGCATAGGCCAGATGTTGTCATCTACTACCGACTCCAATGCATCTACGTTCTCACGGATAACATCGAACATAGGCTTCACCTTATCGCAATAAGCTTTGGCCGCATCACTGGTAGACTTGGCGTGGTGTGCCTTATCGCCTTCTGCCTTCATCTTATCTACCGCTGTTTTAATTGCATTAACGCGGTTAGCTATATCCGTTACAGTTTCTTTCTGTGCCTTGGTGGCAGTTGCAGCAACACCGGCTTCTTTCAGACCCTTAATATTGGTAAGCAGGGCGTTCATATAAGTAAGCGCTGCAGGCAAAATCTGGTTAGTAGCTATATCGGCCAGTATGCGTGCTTCGGTTTCAATCTTAAGCGTATAGCTGTGCTGTAGAATTTCAACACGGGCAGCTAACTCTCGCTCGCTGTATATACCGGTCTTTACCAATACTTCATTTGCCTTCTTGGTGTTATAGAACTCAAGGGCATAAGGCGTAGTTTTTACATTGCTCAGGCCGCGTTTCTTAGCTTCTTTCTCCCATGCTTCGCTGTAGCCGTCGCCTTCAAACAATACGCGCTTGCTATCGGTAATGTATTGACGAAGAACGCGCATAATAGCACCTTCTTTGCCTTCGCCTCCCTTCACTAATTTATCAACCTCTGCCTTGAAGTCAGTCAATTGCTTGCCTACTATTGCGTTCATAATTGTCATTGGCAGACCGCAGTTAGCCGATGAGCCTACCGCGCGGAACTCGAACTTGTTACCGGTAAAGGCAAAAGGTGAAGTACGGTTACGGTCGGTGTTATCTAGCATTACATCCGGAATTTTGGCGTGTATATCCAGTTTCAGGTTAGCATTGCTCATTTCATCGTACTTACCGGTAGCTACGCGCTTTTCAATTTCTTTAAGCACATCGCTCATGTATGAGCCGGTGAATACTGATATGATAGCCGGTGGAGCTTCGTTAGCACCCAGGCGGTGGTCGTTGTTAGCCGATGCTATAGAGGCACGTAACAAATCAGCATATTCATTTACTGCCTTGATAACGTTTACAAAGAACGTGATAAACATCAGGTTGTTCTTTGGCGTTTTGCCAGGGCTAAGCAGGTTCTTACCTGTATCGGTGCTCATGCTCCAGTTGTTGTGCTTACCGCTACCGTTAATACCGGCAAATGGTTTTTCGTGCAGCAACACGCGCAGCTTGTGGCGGCGGGCAATACGCTCCATTAAGTCCATCAATAGCGAGTTGTGGTCTACCGCTACGTTTACTTCTTCAAACATTGGCGCACACTCAAACTGGCCGGGGGCCACCTCGTTGTGACGGGTGCGAACCGGTATGCCCAGCTTGTGGCACTCTGTTTCAAAATCTAACATGTAAGCGTAAACACGCTCAGGTATAGAACCAAAATAGTGATCTTCGAACTGCTGGCCCTTTTGCGGTGCAGCACCTACAATAGTGCGGCCGGCAAACATCAAATCCTGGCGCTGGTAGAACAGGGCCTCATCTACTAAGAAGTACTCCTGCTCCCATCCCAAAGTAGCCACTACACGGGTAGCTTCTTTATCAAACAGGTTAACTACCGGTAGGGCAGCCTGCTCCAGGAAGTGTGATGACTTTAATAAAGGCGCTTTATAATCCAGCGATTCGCCGGTGTATGATATAAATATAGTAGGAATGCAAAGGGTTTTACCTTCGCCTATCTCCATAATAAATGCCGGAGAACCCGGGTCCCAGGCTGTGTAGCCACGTGCCTCGAAAGTTGCACGGATACCACCACTAGGAAAAGATGAAGCATCCGGCTCTTGCTGAACCAGCGCATCGCCACCAAACACCTCTACAGCGCCATCGCCTTTAGGGGTAAAAAACATATCGTGCTTCTCGGCCGTTAAACCGGTAAGCGGCTGAAACCAGTGCGTATATGAGTTAGCGCCTTTCTTCATGGCCCAGCTCTTCATACCTGCAGCTACTGCATCGGCTATTTCGCGGCTTATTTTAGTGCCCGCCTTAATAGCGCCTTTTACAGCCTTGTAGGCATCTTCGCTAAGATACTCGCGCATGGCAGTATCGTTAAATACGTTAGAAGCGTAATAGTCTGACACCTTGGTGCCTGCAATACGCGGAGAAACTACTTCGCGGTTAACCACCGTTTGCACGGCATTTTTACGAGCTGTGTTCATTGGATTGTTTTTTTTGTTTTTATTACCTCATCCGCCTTCGGCACCTTCTCCTTTAGGAGAAGGGAAAAGGAAGATATCGGCTGGCGCCGCAAAAGTAGGTTTTAAATCCATAAAACCACAGGCCGACTGCGAAAATTATGCACAAATGTGGGTTCCGGGGCCATTTTTTAACGCTCAACAACTTAAAAATGTACTCATGGCCTCAAAAGGCATTATTTTTTTAAGCCGCTGGCCTAAAATATACATATATGAATTTTAATAATAAATATGTAAAACTTAAGTATTAGCATTACCGCAACCATGTGTTATTAATGCAAGGTGACCAGCGTCGTAGTAAAAATGACTATTTTAAAAAATGGCTACCCCCCTGCAGACGTAGATTATTGTTCCTGAGCCACTTAAAAAATAAAGTGGCTACCCCACCCCCCTGTTTTGAAAAATAAAATTTTACCAAAAACAGGTAAAGACATTACTGTATTATTTAGTAGGTAGCAATGAGCGAATAAAAATACAAAGTACATTACCACGGAGGCACGGAATACACAGAGAAACACAGAGGAATACATAAGCGGCCCATTAAGGACAAGTGGTGCAAAAAAGTGAAATTTTGAAAAATGGTGCACCGCCGGACTCTTAATTTACTGTTGCTCAATACTTTGAATTTCAAAGTGGTGCAGGGGGGGTGTTTTGAAAAATAAAATTTTACCAAAAACAGGTAATGACATTACTTTAGTATTGAGTAGTTAGTATTGAGTATTGAGTATTGAGTATTGAGAGAATACAAATACAAAGTACATTACCACAGAGGCACAGGATACATAGCCGATATCAAAGAACTATGGAGCGCAAGGACATATTACAACCCACTACCCTCCTACTAAATTTACCTTGCAAAGATCGGTAGAAAGGGGCAATAGAAAAAGGAAGATTTATTGAGCTTTTGCACCGGGACTGTTCATGGCTTGGGGCACTTGTCTGAATCAGGATTTACAGCATGGTAAGATTACCCCAAAATACTCAATAGCTTTTTAATAAGGTCCTCACCTACTTTCAGTTTTATCTTTTTACGCAACTGCAGCCGGTGGTTTTCTACGTTGCGTATAGTGGTAAGTGTAACAGAGGCTATTTCTTTGTTCGACAGGCCGGAGGCCAGCATGCAGGCAATTTTTATTTCAGAGGCTGATAGCTCCGGATACTTTTCGGAAAGTATTAGGCTGTTCTTTTTATGTTTCTCGTTAAAGCGGATATCGAAATCGCTGATAGACGTGTTGCTGTTTTTAACCGATGATATCTTTTCGTTCAGGGCCTGGAATATCTCCGACCGTTTTATATCGGAGCGCTCTATTTTATTAATGGCCGCTTGAAACTCGTTTATAAGCGCATTCCGCTGGTCTATGGCCACCTGCATCATTTCCTTTTCCTGCACAGCATAGTCTAGCTGCTGCTGTATTTTCTCTTGCTTTAGTTTTTGCATTTCAAGTTCGTGTTGTTTTTTATCTAATTCCATCATGGCGTTCACCTGTTCCAGTTGCATGGCAAACTCCTGGCTATTGACTTTGTCTTGCGCTTGTTCCTGTAGCTGTAATTTTCTTGCTGCTTCCGCTTTGTTTCCCATCATCAGATGGTAGAAGGAGCAGTTTCTATAATAGGCTACTCTGTTGAGATTATCTTCTACCTGAGTGAGCATTCTATCAACCTGTTGTAGTTCTGTCCAGGCCTCATCCGGTCGGTTCAGATTAAGAAGGCACCAGGCACTTGAGTTTAGCACAGAGGCGTGTTCTATAATGCTATCCTGCACCGCTTCCAGCACCTTTTCATTTTGGAATAAAGACAAGGCTTCGGCATACCGTTTAAGGCTGGTTAAACTAAATCCATGGCACACCTGCATCATACTTATAGTGGCTTCTATATCATGCTCCCGGCTTATCTCTATTGCTCTGTTGTAATGCTCAATACATTTTTCGTTATCACCAAAGCCGGTGGCATATATCTGCGACAAATAAGCATGACAGTGCGCCTCGGCATGAGGATTCAACCGTATGTCTTTATTTCCCATAATAGCTAAAAACTCTTTCAGTGCACTATCGTATTGCTTTACATTAAACAGGGCATGGGCATAGTTTATGCATAGACCTACAGCATTATATACTTTTTGAAGTTCCCCCATGCGTGTCATACCCTCGTAGCATACCCGCAGGGCCCTTATATACCAACCACGCGCCTGGTACAGGTGGCTTATAATTACGTAGGTGTTCATAGCCTTTACAGGGCCCACTTCATTTATCAATCCACTCAAAAAAATATTTGAGGTGGCCACCGCCTCATCAAACCGGCCAAAGGTGAAGTCTGTTTCTATGCTCATGATAAGGCAGTCGGCATACATCTCTGTCCATTTGCCGTTCTCTTCGCATAACTCCCTCATCTCTTTAAGGTAAGGCAGCAATTTGGTAAATTGCTTGTGGGCAATATACAATCTGCAAATAAACCCTGCCGTGGCAGCCATGCCTTTTTTGTAATTAAGCTTGTGTGCCTGCTGGTACCACCGTATCACATCCTTAAACTCAGGGCTTCCCTCAACCGGCGGAAATGATAAGGCGTTGAACCTTTCCATCGCTTCGTCTACATCTCTCGAGCTTATTCTATTAGCCATTTTTTTTCTTGTTGAAGGCAAATATATACTTCCGGAAAACGAATTTACCTATGACAATACCCGACTAGTAAATTACTAGTAATGGGGCCGAGGGCTTACTTGTTTTCATTTGCTGTGTGAAAATTAAATATTAAAAAAAATAATACAGTTAATAATCAACATCCCCTTAAACCAATTGCTATGAAAAAAAATCTCGTACTCCTTTTAATGCTTATCTGCCTTATTGGCAAAGCACAAATTCCGCAGGGAATGAATTACCAGGCGGTGGTACGCAATGCCCAGGGCCAGCCCCTGGCAGGCGGCACTAACGTGGCCATTCGGTTCAGTATTCACGATGGTTCGGCCACAGGTACCGTTGTTTTTCAGGAAACCGGCACGGCTACTGCTAATCAGTTTGGTCTGGTTACCTATGTTATAGGTACCAACAGTAACCTTGGAACTATTGATTGGGGTACGGGTGCGAAGTATCTGCAGGTAGAGGTAGATGTAAATGGAGGAAGCAGCTTTACCGATATGGGTACAACCCAGCTTATGAGTGTGCCTTACGCACTTTTTGCGGGTAATGCTCAGGCAGGTGCAACAGGCGCAACAGGTGCGGATGGAGCCACCGGTCCGCAGGGATTACAGGGTGTAACCGGTGCTGACGGCTTGAATGGAGCAACGGGGCCCCAGGGCCCAACAGGAGCTACCGGCGCCAATGGAGTAAACGGAAATGATGGAGCACCCGGTGCGGATGGCGTACAGGGACCTGTGGGCCCTACTGGTCCGGCAGGTCTGCAGGGATTACAGGGTGTAACCGGTGCTGACGGATTGAATGGCGCAACGGGCCCCCAGGGCCCCACAGGAGCTACCGGCGCCAATGGAGTTAACGGAAATGATGGAGCACCCGGTGCGGATGGCATACAGGGGCCTGTGGGCCCTACTGGTCCGGCAGGTCAGCAGGGATTACAGGGTGCAACCGGTGCTAACGGATTGAATGGCGCAACGGGCCCCCAGGGACCCACAGGAGCTACCGGCGCCAATGGAGTAAATGGAAATGATGGAGCACCCGGTGCGGATGGCGTACAGGGGCCTGTGGGCCCTACTGGCCTAACCGGACCTACTGGTCCGGCAGGTCCGCAGGGAGTACAGGGTGTAACCGGTGCTGATGGAATGAACGGTGCCGATGGAACGAACGGCACAAACGGGGCTGACGGCCTGAATGGTGCTACCGGCCCTCAGGGCCCGGCAGGTCCGGCAGGCGATAGGGGTGTGGATGGTTTAAACGGGAACGATGGTGCAACTGGTGCCACAGGTGCCACAGGCGCAACCGGTGAACAAGGGGTTACAGGGCCTACGGGAGCTACCGGTGCAGGCGGCGGAGCAACAGGCCCAACGGGGCCTACAGGGCCAACCGGTGCTGGTGGTGGTGCCACAGGACCAACAGGGCCTACGGGTGCTACCGGAAACAACGGGGCAAACGGAGCTACCGGACCAACCGGCTTGCTGGCAAACGGAGCGGCAGCTGGTAACACCCCTTACTGGAACGGAAGTTCGTGGGTTACCAATAACAGCAATATTTATAACAACAGCGGCAATGTGGGTATAGGCACTACATCGCCTACTTCTAAATTGCAGGTAAATGGCTCTATTAAGATAGTGGATGGCACACAGGCAAATGGCAAGGTTCTTACCTCTGACGCCACAGGCAAAGGCACATGGCTGGCACCTGCCGATGATGGCGACTGGACCATCTCAGGAAACAATGAATACAGCACGGTATCGGGTAATGTGGGTATTGGCGTAACATCGCCAACAGCCAAGCTTTCTATCTCAAAGGGCAGCGCTGCCACCAACGCCTTGCTAATCGATTACTCGGGCAACACCAACCAGATACTAGACCAAAGTCAGACCGGAAACGCTGGTACATTTCTTTCCCAGGCAACAGCCTGGCAATCGTTTACATGCGGTATAACCGGTAACCTGGTAAGGGTTTCGGTAAATGTGGCGCAGGGAAGGCAAATGATGTTGAAAGTTTACACCGGTGAAGGCACCGGAGGAAGCGTTTTGCACAGCCAGCAATTTTTGAGTGTGTTTGGAAATATGGATATAACACTTTCTGCCGGTGTGGCTCTTACAGCGGGAACTAAATATACCTTGTTTATTCAGGACCTTACAACTGACCCCCTATTTGGTACACAAGTGGGTTGGGCCACCAGCGTAAATAATCCCTATCCTAACGGTCGCAACTCATCAAGCAATGCATCTTCCGATTGTTATTTTAGAACCTTTATGACAGCTACTGCCGGTATAGTGGCCGATGCCAACGGAAATTTTGGTATTGGAACCGTAACCCCTACAACAAAGTTAGAAGTAAACGGAATTACTAAAACTATAGGATTTCAAATGCCTACCGGAGCGGCGGCTGGTTATGTGCTTACCAGCAACGCTTCCGGTACCGGCACCTGGAGTAACACCATTTCTGTATCCTCCCTTGATGTTAATACATTAACCACCAATTCATTAACTACCGGTTCATTAACTGCTACTTCATTAAATACAAGTTCGCTTAATTCCAATTCATTAACCATTGGAGATGGTTACACCTTTAGAGAGATACAGACAGGTACTGTCAATGCGGGACCTAATGCGGCCGGTGGCGCCTATTATACAGTACCCATCACTTTCCCCCAGGCATATTCGGGAGTTCCGAAGATTATGGTATCTATCACGGTACCCGGACCTGCTGTGTTTGCTGTTTCGGTTGGCGATGTAACAACAACCGGTGCCGAGTTGTATGTACGCAGAGTAGACGGAGGAGTTGCTACCGCATGGAACTACACTATTCAAATTAATTGGTTCGGATACAGGTAGGCAAAATTTTGAAATTATTTATTACAAATGAAAGATTATGAAAAAAACATCTTTGATAGGGATTCTCCCGGTAGTTTTTTTTAGCCTGTTTCCATTGTTCCATTTAAAGGCGCAATCGATAGAACGCTCGGTAATAAGCAGCACCGGCAATTATTCTACCGGTAGCAGTGTCTCGGTTTCGGCTACCGTTGGCGAGCCGGTTGTACCAACTTACACCAGCGGAAGCATTATTCTTACCCAGGGTTTTCAGCAACCCGAGAATGCTGACAGCGTAACTGGGGTAAGTGAAGTGCAAGCTGTTATTACCTGGACTCTTTTTCCTAACCCGGCAACTACCCAAACAAATCTGATGCTTTCGGAGGTTCCGGTTAATTGCACCCTGCATTTATACAATTTAGCAGGGCAGTTAATTATGGAACGTAAAATTGCACAGCAAAAAGTGCAGCACAAAGAGGTCATCGATTTACACGGCCTCGCTTCGGGTACCTACATGCTATCGATATTAAGTAACCGGCAATTGCTTGCTAACCTGCCAATTCAACGGGTTGACTAATAACACGGTTTAACCTGGCAGAATTAGAGCAGGATAAGCATACCGGTAGCAACAAAAAATCCCGGTTCGCCTAGTTGCGCGAATCGGGATTTTTTGTAGTGAAAGCCCTAACAAGCATAAAAGTGGCTGCCTCATTTGGGCTTTGCGCACATTTGAGCGAAGCGTTCCACTCGCGCGAGCGGCCGTTTGTGCCAAAGTTTAGTTTGAACTCACACCCCAGCAGTATGATAAAAATTCATCTGAAGTTGAAAAAGCAACGGAGCGGGGGGATAACAGCTGAACATACTACTTTATCTTTCTGCGTAAAATAGCCGGACGAAAGTGAAGTATTTGTATTTTTGAGAAAAGAAAAAATGGAAAAGAAGCTTACAAAATCGAGAGACAAGAAACTGTTTGGTGTGTGCGGTGGGCTGGGCAACTATCTGGGTATTGACCCTACGGTGATACGCCTGGGTTTTGTTGCAGCTTTTTTACTCTTTGGGACCGGCCTGCTGCTTTACATTGTTATGGCTATTATAATGCCCGACGAACAAGGGGTTTAATCGTTCTGCGGTACCTCTTTTACTGTAAACAGCGATTGAAGGCGTTTAGCTTCGGCTATCTGCGCAGGGTTAGTGGCCAATACGCGCATAAGTATAACTCCCTTTTTAGATTTTGCCCTTAAGGTGCGGTTTACCCTGTTAACCGATGATAAACGGATAGCATACTTCGTTTTAAAGCCCTGCAGGTTATTGCGCACCTGGTAGGGCTGCACATCGTTACCATAAAAAGCCAGGGAAGAATACATGGTAGAGTCGGCATACTCACCGCTGATGATAAGGTCATGATCTGCTACATCGTAAAACACTGCACTGTAAATAAAATCGGGGTTAGGCAACACCACTTTACGCATAGTAGCATCTGTTTTACCATTGTTTATTACAGTGTTAACAGGCTGCGGTTTGCGGTACTGGGCAATGGCAAAAATAAGCTTAGGCACAGCGGCAATAAACAGGTATTGCGTTGCAAACACAATACCAACAAACAGCAAAACGCGGCTAACTATCTTCATGGCGTTTGCAGTTTTTTAATTTCGGGAAGAGAAGCGGTTTCAAGGCCCGAGATGAAATTGAAATCCCCTTTGTAAATACGAAGCACCAGGTTAAAGCGGGCATTATCGGGTGCGGGCAGCCAGTTGTCGCCCTTCTTAACATGCGACACCGTTATGGTAAAATTGCCTGCGCTATCTGCAACCAGGTTAGCGTTATTAAAAGAATACCGTTCCGCCGGGTTAGGTATCAGGTACAAATCTTTACCATAGGCGGTTATGCTCCAGTACTTAGCATTAATCTGGTTAAGGTTACCGGTAATGGTGTAGTCGTTGGCGGAGTTTAGCAACTCTTTTTTCTCATCGCGGCGCGCAAAAAGGTAAACAGCTTCTTTAGAGGGCAGGGCAAACAGGGCAAACACGCTTGCCTGCGCAGTTAGCAGTTTATCTTTACCCAGGGGTAAATCTTTACTGCCCGTCCAACTGCCATTTGTAAAAAACACCTCGCTATGCTCGATACCGGCTATACGGTACACCCCTACGCCCAGGCCACATAGCAATGCCAGAAGAATAAATAAGGTGGGTTTCAGAAATTTCACGCGATGAAGTAAAGAATAATAGCTAAAGAAACTATAGCCATTGGGCCGGGGTGTATTCAATTGAATAATTCTTTACATAAAATTTGAAAGAATGGATTTGAAAAATAGATTTGCAGTCCACAATTGGGGGATTAGCTCATTTGGCTAGAGCGCTTGCATGGCATGCAAGAGGTAACCGGTTCGACTCCGGTATCCTCCACAAAAAGGTTTCGCAAATGCGGAACCTTTTTAGTTTATAGTCTTTACCAGCTGTTTAATAAACAATTTTGTATTAAAGATCAATATCCTGCAATATGAAAAGAACCAGCCTCACCATCCTTGCCCTTGCATTATCCTTCTGCTTTGGGTTCGCATTCAAAACTATCATTACCAAAGCTACAGCGCCTTTAGAAACTAAAAAGGCCACAGGTATTGGCGGCATCTTTTTCAAATGCAAAGACCCTAAAGCATTAAGGGCATGGTATGAGAAACACCTGGGCTTAAACACCAACCAATACGGCGCAGTGTTTGAGTGGTACCAGGGCGCTGACAGTACTAAGAAAGGCTTTAGCCAATGGAGCCCGTTTAAGGAAACCACGAAGTATTTCGAACCTTCTACCAAAGAGTTTATGATAAACTACCGGGTAGAAAACCTTACCGCACTGGTACAGCAGTTTAAAAAGGATGGGGTAACTGTAACAGATACTATTGAAACATACGATTACGGCAAGTTTGTGCACATAATGGACCTGGAGGGCAACAAGCTCGAACTGTGGGAACCTAACGATATAGAATACGAAAAGATGGGTATACAGATGAACTGTAAGACTACTAAATAGCCTATAGTCTTACTTTTCCAGATTTCCGGCCAATAATCCTTTGGCTGCTACTTCTTTCACCTCCTCTGCCAAAGGTTCCTGCATACTGTATACATCTGTGCCGGTTATTTCCATTTCATCCAGTATATTAATCATGCTGCTGTAATGTGCACCTGGCAGCAGGCTAATAAGGCAAACCATTTTACGTGGTTTACCATGCTTATCTTTAGGGCAGGTGCTACTCACCAGTTTCGATTTTGCCATTAACACCTGCCGCACCCCATGGGCGGCATCAAACGAGGTGGGCTGCATAGATTTTACATCCAGGCCTTCGTAAGTAAATATCCTGTCGGCAGAGTCTATCAATACATGCATAACCTGGCATTCGCCCACATCATCTGGCTCTCCGGTATTGTTGGGCATCGTAACCTTTAGTGCCTTCTCATCGGTTAACACAATGGTGAGCATAAAGAATGAAATGAGCAAAAAGGCCAGGTCAACCATGGGTGTCATATCTACCCTAAGGGAGTGTTTTTTACTGCGGGGCTTGCTGTGGCCTTTGCTACTACCCCGGTCGGTATTACTTATATCTGCCATAGATTTATAGGTTTAGATATAGGATGCTGCCGACGGATTATTCCATAACCACTATTGCTTATTATATTTATTCCGATACTCAATAGGTGTAAGGCCGGTTATCTTTTTAAAGATAGTACGGAAGGCTTTGGTATCGGTATAACCTACATCAAACATTACTTCGTTAATATTCTTGCGGCTCGATTCGAAACTGCGCTTGGCGGCTTCTATCTTTACGCGCTGCATATACTCTACTACAGTGTTGCCAGTTGCCTTTTTAAACCGGCGCTCGAAACTGCGGCGGCCAATAGCATATTTATCAGCCAAATCTTCTACTGTAATCTTATCGGTATAATGGCCTTCTATAAATTCCTGTGCCAGTAATATCTCTGCATCGCCATGCTCTTTTTGCCCCTTAAACATCATAAACTGCGCCTGGCTATCGCGGTCGATATCTACTGCAAAGAACTTGGAGGCCAGTATCGCCGTATCGCGGTCGGTGTATTTTTCTACCAGGTAAAGCAACAGCGCCCAATATGAGTTAGCGCCGCCACTGCTGTAGATGCGGTCATCTTCGGTAATGATGCTCCCATCTACCAAATCAACCTCTGGAAACATACTGCGGAACTCGGTAGAGGAGTTCCAGTGCGATGAACATTTTTTACCGTTGAGTAACCCGGTAGATGCCAATAAGAAAGAGCCGATACAAAGCGAAGCTACTTCTGCCCCACCCTCATACTGATTAACTATCCAGGGCACAAAATCCTTATTGAGTTTTAACGCGGTTTTGATATCGCCGCTAATAGCGGGCACAAATATTAAATCAGTATCATCTACTTCGTTTATCAGCTTTTCGGTATGCACCGAATACAGGCTGTTCTCCAGTTTTACCTCTTTGGTAAGGCCTACCAATTGAACGCTGAATAAAGGCTGCTTTCCACTGGCCAAAAGGAACTGATTTACCGCCTTAAACATATAGTGCGGGTCGGCAATTGCTTCTATTACGGCAGTCTCTGGCACAAGTATCGATACGTTTTTCATGCAGTGAATATATAAATAGCATCTGTCGCAATCAACCCCTGAGTATGTCGTTTTTGCACACCACACAATTACTTAAAGGATAACATATTTGCATCATCAAATTAATTAATACACCTCCTAAAAAAAAGACAATGGAAAACAAAGCAGAACAAATAACAGTAACCGCTACTGTAAATGCACCGATAGAAAAAGTATGGAAAGTATGGACCACACCAGCCGACATAACCCAATGGTGCAATGCCTCTGACGATTGGCATGCCCCCAAAGCAGAGAACGACTTACGTCCGGGTGGCTCATTCAGCACACGTATGGAAGCCAAGGATGGCAGCTTCGGTTTCGATTGGGGTGGCGTGTACGATGAGGTAGAAACCAATAAGCTAATTTCTTATAGCATGAGCGACGGCCGCAAAGTGAAAATAACCTTTGAAGGCAACGGCAATGAAACGAAGGTGGTAGAAACGTTTGATGCCGAAAACCAAAACCCGGTAGAGATGCAGCGCGATGGATGGCAGGCTATACTGAATAATTTTAAGAAGTATACTGAGGCAAAGTAATCGGCGGTCCTCAGTCTTCAGTCGGCAATAAAGGCAAAGAGAAAAACTATAGTTACACTTAAACACAAACTAAAATGATAACCAATAAGATTATACCCTGCCTGTGGTTTGAGAGCGGAGCAGAAGAAGCCGCGAAGTTTTACACTTCAATTTTCAAAAACTCGGGCATAGGTAAAATAAGCCGCTACAGTAAAGAGGGCATAGAGATTCACAAGCAGCCGGTAGGAAGCGTAATGGCGGTAGAATTTACCTTAGATGGCCATAAGTTTACCGCCCTTAATGGCTCCCCGGGGTTTAAGTTTAACTGGGCCATATCGCTGCAGGTAATGTGTAAAGACCAGGCGGAAATAGACCATTTCTGGAACAGGCTAACCGAAGGTGGAGAGGAAGTGGAATGTGGCTGGCTGACAGATAAATACGGCCTAACGTGGCAGGTGGTTCCCGAAATACTGGGTGAACTAATGAGCGACCCGGAAAGAGCACCCCGTGTTACCAGTGCCTTTTTGAAAATGAAAAAGCTGGATATAGAAACCTTACTAAAGGCATAACCTGAAATGACTATCATTCAATCGTACCTTACGTTTAGCGGCAATTGCCGCGAGGCTATGGCCTTTTATCAACAGTGCCTGGGCGGCGAACTTAACCTGCAAACCATTGGCGAATCGCCTTTGGCAGAAAAGATGCCCCAGCAGATGAAGGACAGTATATTGCATGCTACCCTGACAAAAGACCACCTGGTGATAATGGGCAGCGATATGGTAGGGGACGATGGCTTGATAAAAGGCAATGCCGTATCGCTGATGCTTAATTGCAGCAGCGAGGATGAGGTAAGAAACTGCTATGCCAGATTAGCCGAAGGTGGAAAAGCCACGCACCCCATTGAAGTTAGTTTTTGGGGCGCGTTATTCGGCGACCTAACCGATAAATATGGCAACCATTGGTTATTGCATTATGATAGAAAGGCCAAATAATCAATAACCAATTATCAAACAAACACCAAACCACATGAACTCATTAACTATTGTATTAATCATTATAGGCACAATTGCCGTCTTGCTAATTATTGCGGGCTTATTAGCCCCTAAAGAAATGCTTGTGGAACAAAGCGTTACTATTAACAAACCCAGGCAACAGGTGTTTGAATACATCAGGCATATAAAAAACCAGGATTACTACAGTGTATGGAACATGAGTGACCCGAATAAAAGAACCACCTACAAAGGTGCCGATGGCCAGCCCGGTTTTATTTATACCTGGGACAGCGATAACAAAAACACCGGCGCCGGTGCGCAGGAAATAAAAAACATTGTAGCCGGTGAAAGCATAAGCTGCGAACTACGGTTTGAGCGGCCTATGAAAAATGTGGCACAGTCTACCATGACCAGCCAAAGTGTTACGCCTACCCAAACAAAAGTAAGCTGGAAGTTTGAAGGGCCTACTAAATTTCCGATGAGCATTATGACGCCCATATTCAGAAACATGCTTGGTAAGGATATGCAGAAAGGATTAGATAACCTGAAAGTATTATTGGAAAAACAATGAACCACTCATGAAACCCAAAAGTGAAATACCAAAAGATGTGGATGCTTATATAGCTGCACAACCCGAAGAGGTAAGGCCGTTGCTTGAAAAACTGAGGCAAACCATTAAAAAGGCCGCACCAAAGGCCGAAGAGGCTATTAGCTACCAGATGCCTGGTTACAAACTAAACGGTGCCCTGGTTTACTTTGGCAGCTGGAAAAACCACATTGGTTTTTACCCCGTATCGTCAGGAGTATCCAAATTTAAAAAGGAGCTGTCGGCTTATAAAGTAGCTAAAGGCACCGTTCAATTACCACTAGATAAACCATTGCCTGTCAAACTAATAAGCGAAATTGTAAAATTCAGGGTGAAGGAAAATATAGAGAAGGCTGCGGCTAAAAAGGTGAAGAAAAAAGCCAGCGCGGCGAGGTAAAATAGGGTACAAAATTCAAGATCCTTCAATCGCTTTCAGGATGACAAAACGAACAAAAATAACCGAGCCTGAACACGGTTCAGGCTCGTATAAAAACTTGGCAAAAAAGACTTTTGAAAAAGCAGTTTACTTACTGCTTATAGCATTAGCCGACACATTTACCTCCACAGTAGTAACACCAGGCTTAACAATAGTGCAGGCCATAGGGCGCTTGTCAACCGTCATCAGGCATACAGCATCATTCTCCTTTAGGTAAAGATTGTTTTTGCTCAAACCACCTACAACCTTTAACCTTGGCTCCTTCAGTTCCTCTTTAGGGCCGGCAAACACTGCAACAGATTTTTCAGAGGCATTGCGTAACAGAATAGTTACCTCCTTATTGGTATTAGGGACCGGTGCAGTAGGGTTCTCTACTATTGCCGTAGCTTTAGGGGTTATAGCAGCTAACTCGTTTTGAGCAGATACTGAATTGGTAATAACGCTGAGGATAAACACGCAGCAGATTGATTTTAATACATTTTTCATGGCATCGTTATTTGTCCACAAATGTACCGCTAGTAAACTCTGCTTTATCAACACATGTACACGTTCGATTGTTAACTGTCAATAAAAGTAAACAACGGTACTTCCGTAGCCATAACGCTGACTATAATCGTTACTGTAGCGCTTAACCTGGGGGTGCTTATCTAGTAGCTTGAATACCTCGGCTTTTAGCTTTCCCTTACCCAGACCATGCACTACGCGCATCTCAAGCTTACCGGCGGCTATAGCTTTATCCAATGCCTTTTCAAACTCATCTAATTGGTGGAATAGTGCATCTTCAGGGGCAATACGACCGGCTTTGCTGGCACTCGTCTTCTCAAGGTGCAGGTCAATTACGTCCTCGGCCATAGTAATTTTATTGTTAAAACCGGGATTGGTAGCACCCATCATATACTGGCGCAATACCTCAGGGTCGAAACCGACAACACCGGGTTCGGACTTTTCTACATCCTTATTTTTCTTCTTCTTACCCATTAACAGTTCGTTGTATTCAATTCTGCCTTCCAAATTCCGAATTACGCTGCTACCTCCTGAAAACTCTTTCTAAATGCCACAGCATTGGCTATATCGGGAAACGACTCGCGCGTGCCACCGGTACCAATAATGGTAATAGTGCCATAGCCTAACATACGTCCGAAGATGCTTTGGTCCACGTTTACGCTTTCAATCTTGTTCAGGTTCATCTCCAGCGTTTTGCGCGAAATGATACCGGTCTTAACTATAATGCGCTTATTGGTTACCACAAATTCATCGCTCCACTGCTTTAATGCAGGTACTATAAACAAGGTAAAAAGCCCGGATAGGGTAAAGTATATTTTCCAGTGGTATTTTGTTTCGTAAACTACCACTTCATCACGTATAAGGTTATTATCTACATAGCTGCCCATTGTTCAAATTTTTATGCGAAATTAAAAAAATGAACGTAGAGACGCGTTGTTCGCGTCTGCTGACCTAAGACGCGAACATTGTCTCTCTACAGGTTAGTAGCAAACAACAAATCGAGATTGCTGTTTTTTATACCAAACAGGTTAGAGAGGTGTTCATTGGTTAGATTGCCCTTGTAAAGGTAAATACCATTGCGAATGCCTCCATCTTCGTAGATAAGGTTTTTCATGCCGCTAAGCTCGCCGCAGCGCAATAGTATGGGTGTAAGTATATTTGAGAAAGCATGCGATGCCGTGCGCGATACACGCGATGGAATATTAGGCACACAGTAATGTGTTACATCGTATTTGGTAAATGTAGGATCTGCATGGCTGGTTATCTGCGATGTTTCGAAACAGCCACCCTGGTCTATACTTACATCTATTAATACACTACCGGCTTTCATCTTGCTTACCATCTCTTCGGTAACTATTACCGGGGTGCGGCCCTGCTTGCTGTGTATAGCACCAATGGCCACATCAGCTGTTTGCAACTCCTGCTCCAGTATACCGGGCGAAATGGTAGAGGTAAACAGACGGCAGTTTACCTTCTCCTGCAGGCGCTGAAGTTTGAATACGTTATTATCGAATACCGACACTATAGCACCTAAACCTATAGCAGCGCGGGCAGCAAATACCCCAACTACGCCGGCACCAAGTATAACCACCTTAGCAGGAGGTACACCCGATATGCCTCCTAACAAAATACCCTTGCCGTCGTTCGCGTTACTCAGGAACTCTGCCGCTAAAAGTATTACGCTGTTACCGGCAATCTCGCTCATGGCACGTACAAACGGAAAACGGCGCGCATCGTCATTGGTATATTCATAAGCCAATGCAGTTACTTTCTTCTTCATCAGTAACTGTATATACTCTTTCTTAAGGGTAGGCAGGTGTATCGGCGAAATAAGCGTAGCACCTACCTGCAGCATCTGTATTTCATCCAGCTGGGCAGGTGCAATCTTAATAACTATATCAGCACCAAAAACCTCCTCGCGACTATCAGATATCTCGGCACCGGCTTCGGAGTAATCGTTATCGAAAAAGCTGGAATCCCTACCCGCATCGCGTTCTATCATTATCCGGTGGCCATTGGCTACCAGCGTTTTTACCGATTCCGGCGTAAGTCCTATCCGGTGTTCCTGAAAACTCCGCTCCTTGGGTATACCTATAAACAATTTCGATTTGCGCTGAGCAACCATGCTCGGCTGCTCCATGGGTTGAAGGCCAAGTTTACTGGCAATTCCTTCAAAGTCCTTTTTCTTTTCAGACATACTTACAACAGTATATAGTAATTAGTATTGAGTAGCTAGACAATACAAAATGCAGGTTAATACACTTAATAATATCAATCTCTAAATATAGATACATTCCGAACATTTCCATCGGGGCGGATGGAGATTTTAATAACATCGGGTGGTAGAAGTGTCTCCACCAGTTCGGGCCACTCTACAAAACAGTAGTGTTCGTCACTCAAATAATCCTCCATTCCAATAGCGTAAGCCTCCTCCATATTCTTCAGGCGGTAGCAATCAATATGATAAATTTTGCCCCCAACCGGCAAGGCATACTCGTTTACGATACTATACGTAGGGCTCGAAAAATTATCAGCAGAGCCAAGTTGCCTGCACAACTCTTTAATCAGGGTAGTTTTACCCGCACCCATATCGGCATAGAAGGCAAAGACCTTGCTGCCACCGGCAAAGTGCAGTATGCTACCAGCCAGCTGTGGCAGCTCGCTTATATCTATAATGGAAACCTCTTTGCTTTGCACAGCGCAATATTCGCACTTTTTTACGTCACCGCGTTTGTGTTGTTAGCCAAACTTTTACTTTTACCGCAATGGCAGTAGTAGAAATTTATACCGATGGCTCGGCACGGGGTAACCCCGGCCGGGGCGGCTATGGCGTAATACTAAAATATGGAAACAGCGAAAAAGAGCTGTCGCAGGGCTATCGGTTAACCACCAACAACCGTATGGAATTAATGGCCGTGATAGTAGGGCTGGAAACATTAACCCGCCCGGGCCTAGATGTAGTTATCTATTCCGACTCTAAGTATGTAGTAGACTCAATCGACCTTAAGTGGGTGTTTGGCTGGCAGAAGAAGGGCTTTAAAGGCAAGAAGAACCCCGACCTTTGGAAACGGTTTTTACAGATATACCCCAAGCACAAGGTGAAGATGAAATGGATACGGGGCCACAACGACCACCCTTTTAATGAACGTTGCGATGTGCTTGCCACTACTGCCGCCGATGGAGGTAATCTGTTGGTAGACGAGGGATATGAAAACGCCAACGAGGATATTTTTAGCGAATAGAGGAATCACTGCGCTTTAACCGTTCAGTAGGTTTTGCGCCAAGTTCAGTTTCGCGTTCTATTACTATTCCTTCAATTTCTCTTGATACATTAACTATATCGTGCATTACCATTCGGCTATTAACCCGAAAAGTATGATATCCTAATTCTGCTAAACGCTTATCGCGAGTGCTATCCTTTTCTGCTGTCCAATCATGCGTTTTACCATCAACCTCAATAAGGAGTTTTAGTTCCTTGCAAAAAAAATCAGCTATGTAGTTATCAATAGAGCGTTGCCTAAGAAAACGATAACCAAGCATTTTACTTTCACATAACACCTTCTTCCAAAGCAATTTTTCTGGCGGGGTCATATTTTTCCGTAATGCAGACGCAAGAGGCTTAAGACTCAGGTTGTAGTCATTATTTGAGTGTGTTTTCATTTCAATAAACTTACAACAAAATACATCACCCTCCTAACCTCCCTCAAGGGAGGAATAGTGTAGCCGATATTACACGACTGCAAGTAAAAATGAGGTTAAAAAAGATTGAAATCTTAGACTAACTATGAACGAGTACTCAGCCCCCTTGAGGGGGCCACGGGGGTGAGGGTAAAATTCATCGCTTGAAAACAAACTACATCACCCTCCTAACCTCCCTCAAGGGAGGAGTAGTGTAGCGGATATTACACTACAGCAAGTAAAAATGAGGTTAAAAAAGATTGAAATCTTAGACTAACTATGAACGAGTACTCAGCCCCCTTGAGGGGGCCACGGGGGGGGGTAAAATTCCTCGCTTGAAAACAAACTACATCACCCACCTAACCTCCCTCAAGGGAGGAATAGTGTAGCCGATATTACACGACTGCAAGTAAAAATGAGGTCAAAAAAGATTGAAATCTTAGAACTAACTATGAACGAGTACTCAGCCCCATTGAGGGGGCCACGGGGGTGAGGGTAAAATTCATCGCTCGAAAACAAACTACATCACCCTCCTAACCTCCCTCAAGGGAGGAGTAGTGTAGCGGATATTACACTACTGCAAGTAAAAATGAGGTCAAAAAAGATTGAAATCTTAGAACTAACTATGAACGAGTACTCAGCCCCCTTGAGGGGGCCACGGGGGCGAGGGTAAAATTCATCGCTTGAAAACAAACTACATCACCCTCCTAACCGCCCTCAAGGGAGGAGTAGTGTAGCGGATATTACACTACTGCAAGTAAAAATGAGGTAGACTAACTAAGAACGAGTACTCAGCCCCCTTGAGGGGGCCAAGGGGGTGAGGGCCTTACCTGTTAATCACTAAATAACTATTATACTTCTTTTTATCGGGCAGTTGCAGCACATAAAAGTAAGTGCCATCGGGTAAGGGGTTACCACTTTCTAAACTGGTACCCTGCCAGCTGTTATCGTATTCGCTGTTTTCGTAAACAATACTGCCATACCGGTTAAATACCTTTAATGATGCAGGAGAAAAATACTCTAAGCCTGTAAATACAAGTTTATCATTTATGCCGTCGCCATCCGGCGAAAAACCCTCCGGCAGAAAAATTTTATCGGGGCAGGTAAGGGTAACCGTTACAAGCCCGGTATCGCAGCCCCCCATCTGGCACAGCAGGTAGCCAAAAGTTTCACTGCCACAGCCAAGCTCGTTGCGGCTAAACTCCATTTCTCCGTTAGCCAAAAGGACTTCGCCCAGGCTATTGTTTGTATCCAAATCAAACACCGACACTATAAAAAAAGAATCGTTCTCTACATCATAATCGTTGGCAAGCACGGGTAGCACCACCTGCTCTACCGTATCACCAAACACAAAATTGTCATCTACCGGTACCGGCGGGGCATTGGTGCCGCTAACGGTAATGTAAACCGTAGCGGTATCGCATAAGCCTGTAGTATCGCACAGTACATAGCTAAACGAATCGGGGCCAAAATAAAATGCCACCGGGGTATAAAGCACCTGTGTGCCATTGGCAACTATAGTAGCGCCATGGGGTGCTGTGGTTAATATAGCTATGCTCAGCAAATCCGCATCAGCATCGCCATCATTATAGGTTACGGGCAAAAAAGTAACAGAGTTTTCAGAAACCGTGAAGGTATCGTTTACAGCCACAGGTGCAGTTTGAGCAAACAAAGTTTGCAAGCCACAAACAAACACTATAAGCTGTAGTAGTTTTTTCATCAGATGGTTGAACCTTTCATAAACTCCTGTGCCTTATCTACCATGTTTTTAGAGCCTATAAATATGGCGCTGCGTTCGTGCAGTTCGGTAGGCACAATATCAAGTATCCGCTGGCGCCCGTCTGTTCCCTTTCCACCGGCTTGCTCAGCAATGTACGACATGGGGATACACTCGTACAGCAATCGCAGTTTACCCTTTGCCTCGCCCTTGCTGGCCGGGTAAATAAATATGCCGCCCTTAATAAGCGTGCGCTGAATATCGCCCACCATAGAGCCTATGTAGCGCTGAGAATAAGGGCGCGATGTTGCTTTATCGGTATCGGTGCAATATGCTATGTAGTTCTTAACCGGTTCATCAAACTTAGATATGTTGCCCTGGTTAAGCGAATATATTTTGCCATCGGCGGGTATCTTAATATCGGGGTGCGACAAATAGTATTGGTTATTTGAAGTATTAAGCGTAAAGCCATTTACACCGCTACCGGTTGATAGAATTAGTATGGTAGAACTGCCGTAAATGAAATAACCGGCCGATTTGGTTTGGGTACCCGGCTGAAAAAAGTCGGCCTCGGTAGCCGCACCCGCCGGCGAAATACGCTCTACTATATTAAAAATAGTACCCACAGGGGCGCAAATATCAATGTTAGACGAACCATCCAATGGGTCTACCGATATGATGTATTTGGCCTGTGTATTAAACGTAACCACTCCCTCGTTCTCCTCGCTAAGGTAGCCGGCACAGGCCTCGCTGGCGCGCAGGTAATCCATGATAATACGGTTAGACAGGTCGTCCAGCTTTTGCACTGTTTCGCCCTGCACGTTGGTTTCGCCGGTTACGCCCAGTATATCGGCAATGCCGGCATTGTTTATCAGCTTACCAATTATTTTAGAGCCTTCGGCAATAGATAGCAGCACTTTGCATAGCTCTACGTTAGTGTTCGATTCAAGAAAAGCAGTGAGAGTAGTCCCTTTTGTCATAGCTGAGAAGGTTGTTTTGTGCGAATATATTAAATCACTTTTCTCGGCACTTTTAAAATTTAAACCTGTGAATATCTTTGCGCGCCTTTAGGTAGTATTGAGTATTGTGTAATGAGATTAAAGGCAAAACATAACAACCATGAGTTTTATAATAAGAAAAGGCGACGTAAACGATGTACCGGGTATAATGAAACTGGTGCACGAACTGGCGCTTTTTGAAAAAGCAACGGAGGAGGTAGTAAACACGGAGGCAAAGCTAAAGGCAGATGGCTTTGGCAAAAATCCGTTGTATGGTGTGTTTGTGGCAGAGGCTGCCGATACCAACGAGATTATAGGTATGGCGCTTTACTATACTGCCTACTCTACCTGGAAAGGCAAAATGCTTTTTCTGGATGACCTGGTGGTAACCGAAAGCTACCGCCGTTATGGCATCGGCCGCAAGCTTATAAACGAGTTTTTGCTGGAAGCCAAAAACCAGGAAGTTAACCAGGTGCGCTGGCAGGTACTTGATTGGAACGAGCGAGCCATCGAATTTTACAAAAGCCTGAACGTACAGTTTGACTCAGAGTGGATAACCGTGAAAATGAGCAAAGAGCAGATTAACAATTACGTACACACAATAACACGCTAACAAATAAACCCCTTAACACACAACGCAATGCAGGTTTACAAATTCGGAGGGGCATCAGTTAAAGATGCGGCCGCAGTAAAAAATGTGACATCTATTTTAAAAGAAAACAACTTTAACGAGAAGGTGGTAGTTATATCCGCCATGGGCAAAAGCACCAATGAGTTAGAGAATGTGATAAACCTGTACTATGCCGGTAAGCAGGAATGGGAAGTAGCCCTGAAAGGCCTTTTTGATAAGCACGTTGCCATCATCAACGAACTATATGGCGATAGCGATAAAACAAAAGCCATAGAAGATGTAAAGCAATTGATAGATGCATCGGCCAAGTTTTTGAAAGAGAACACCTCGCGCAACTACAATTACATCTACGACCAGATTGTTTCGCTGGGCGAATACATATCTACTACCATAGTAAGCGATTATGCCAACTCTATAGGTTTAAAGAATACCCTGCTGGATGTAAAGCAGGTTCTGTTTACCGATAATGCCTACACCGAAGGTAAGGTTGATTTTAAAAAGACCGAAGAAGCTATCAGCAAAAAAGTGAACGAGTTGGTTAAAACCGGCTTTGTAATTACGCAAGGGTTTGTGGGCAGCACACCCGAAGGTTTTGCTACCACCCTGGGCCGCGAAGGTTCAGATTACACAGCTTCTATCTTTGCTTACTCGCTTAACGCCGAGCGCATGACCGTATGGAAAGACGTAGAGGGCATTATGAATGCCGACCCTAAAGAGTTTCCAGAGGCGCAGTTTATTAGTGAGCTTACATTCCATGAGGCTATAGAAATGACTTATTACGGCGCCAGTGTAATACACCCTAAAACCATTAAGCCTATACAGAATAAGAACATACCACTGGAGGTTCGCTCTTTTGTAAACAGCGGCAAGCGTGGCTCGGTTATCAGCGCCAATGCCAATACCAACTTCTTGCCGCCTATCATCATCTGGAAACGCCAGCAGGTGCTCCTCTCCTTCTCGGCCAAGGATTTTTCTTTCATTGCCGAAGACCACCTAAGCAAAGTGTTCAGCACCTTTGCCGAAAACCGCCTGCGCATTAACCTGATGCAGAACGCGGCTATCAGCTTCTCTATAGCTGTAGACTT
>DATGWP010000142.1:0-4884 GCA_035299425.1 Chitinophagales bacterium
CTTTCAAAATACCATCGATGGGAGGGTAGCCAACTACTGCCGCAAGGCCGGGTTTAAAGAGGTGATTGAAATGCACAAAGGTACCTACTACGAATTGGGCCCCGATTTTAAAGTGCTGTGCGAATATTTTGGCGAGGGCGACTCATGGATAGTCTATAAAGGTGGCGGACAAACAATATTAAACACCAACGATTGTGGCGTGCGCAACCTGCCGCAAGCGCAGTATATTAAAAATATTGTTGGCAAGGTAGATATACTACTTACCCAGTTTTCGTATGCCTATTGGGCCGGTAATAAAGATGAGGTGGCCCTGCGCCAAAAAATTGCAGATGAGAAGCTAGACTCTATGAAGTTTCAGTGCGATGTTTTTGAGCCCGCCGTTACTATTCCTACAGCCAGCTATGTTTATTTCTGCCACGAAGAAAATTTTTACCTGAACGATTGTGTAAACACGGCAGAGAAAACATACAACTATCTTAAAAAGAATACAAAAACTATTCCGGTAGTACTTTACAATGGCGATGAGTATACCTTTATGCAGGACTGGGATTCGCAAAAGGCCATAAATAGTTTTAAGAACGACTTTAAGAACATAGAACTAAGCCCGGAAACCCTTGTTAAGAACAATAAGGTGGCGATTGAAGATGTAAAGAAGCAGGCAACTGTGTTCGTTGACAACCTTAAGAATACCAATAACTTTTTGGTGAAGAGTGTGCTAAAGCCCACCCGCATACACCTGATGGATTATGACAAGACTTTTGTTTTGTCACTAAATGGAGGTTTGCAGGAGCAGCCTTTAGCATACGATGATTGCGATGTATCTATGAGTTCAGAATCGCTCCTCTTTTGCTTAAAGTGGCCTTATGGCCTGGACACTACCCAGATAAACGGACGGATGCAAAAGCCTAAAAAGGGGAACTACACCAACTTCTATAACTTCTTCCGTATAGACCAGCAAAAAAGCCGTGGACAGGATATGACCCTGGGTTATCTGGCCGGTGCTGCCATGCGCAAGGTGCTGGTAAAGCTTAATTTGTTTAAGGTTTAATTCTCAAATACGTTTTAAATCAAGATGAATGCTAATGCCTATTGGCGTTCGGTCTTCATAAAAAAGTAAAAGCCATCTTATATAAGATGGCTTTTACTTTTTCTAGGCTTTTCTTTTCCCCCTTTAGGAGAGGATGCTGGTGTTAAAACAAATCACCCTGGTTGCCTTTTTTACCGGCCTTAGGGTTTACATTAAGTTCTATGGTAGTACCCATCTTAACCTCCGTTGTTTTTTTATCCAGTTTAACTTCCGGCACTATCTCGTTTATCTTACCCGTTACATCAAAGGTAGATAACCGGTTGCCCAGGGCCTTCCAGCCCTTTACATCAATCAGCTTGCTCAGGGTCGCCGTTTCTTCTACCTTTTCTTTGGCTTTGCCCTTTACCACATTAAACTTAACCTGCACCTCATCGCGCCCGCTAAATACGTGCAGCTTGCTGTTGTTGTGTTCCGTTACTATCGATGATTTTAGCTTTTCGGTTTTTAATTCCACCTTAAAGCGTTTTACGTAATACTCTTTGTTATTACCATCGTAGTATACAGCGCTGTAAATTCTCTCAGGGTCAAATTTTTCTACAGTAAGTATATCATCCATCTCATACTTGTTGGTCAGCTCAAAGTTGGTCAGTTCTATGTTGCCGTCTTTGTAAGCTACAATTACCTGGTCACCGGTATTAAATTCGCCAAGGTAAACGGCCTTCTCTTTTTCTTCGCTCACCAACCGGCCAAATTTCTCATCCAGCCATATTTTTACTCCACCAATAGATGATTGTCCGCGCTCCAGCTGGTCCACTTTGCGTACCGGGAACTTGGTAACAATATTACCCACCGAGCCGCGGCCCTTAATCTCTATAGTGCCAAAATCAAACTCAAACTCCTTGATACGAGCGGTAGAATTAGGATGCAATTGCACACGCACCGTTTCGCTTTCGCTGTTTTGGTTAGCAGTAAAATAAAGCACCTTGGTGCCAGCTTGCCCCTGCGTAAGGTCGTATTCCTTATCGCGGGTTACACCGGTTACATTAAAGCGCTTGGCAAAAGCACGTTTGCTGCCTCCATCATAATACATCATATTGTAGGCAGTGCGTTCATCGTTCTTCTTCCACACTGCTATATGTATAATGTCTTTGCCTACAAACTTCTTATCTCCTATACGGCTAATCATCATTTTGCCGCTGCGCGTAAAGGCTATAATATCATCCAGGTCACTGCACTCTACCACAAACTCATCTTTACGTAATCCGGTACCAAAGAAACCCTCTTCGCGGTTTACGTACAGGCGGGCATTGGTAGCTGCTACCTGCTTTATTTCAATCTCTTCAAATCCCTTAATCTCAGTGCGGCGCTCGCGGCCTTTGCCGTATTTCTTTATCAGCTCCTGAAAATAATTAACCGCAAACTCAGTCAGGTGTTTCAGGTCGTGGGCCACCTGCTTCAGGTCTTTCTCTATACCCTTAATTTCTTCATCCGCCTTAAACGAATCGTACTTCGATATACGCTTAATTCTTATTTCAGTCAGGCGGGTTATATCATCTACTGTTATCTCACGCCGGAAAAGCTTCTTATAAGGCTTCAACCCCTTATCTATCACGTCTATTACCTCTTCCCAGGTTTCAGCTTCTTCTATGTTGCGGTAAATACGTTTCTCTATAAATATTTTCTCCAGCGAGCTGAAATGCCATTTCTCATTTAATTCAGCCTGCTCTATCTCCAACTCACGTTTCAGTAAATTCTTGGTACGGTCAGTACTTATCTGCAGTATTTCATTTACCGAAAGAAACATCGGCTTGTTCTCTACTATCACACAGGCATTGGTAGATATGCTGTTCTGGCAATCGGTAAAGGCATACAAGGCATCTATAGTTACGTCCGGGTCGGTACCGGGTGCCAGGTCTATTTGTATTTCTACGTCTTTGGCTGTGTTATCGGTTACCTTCTTTATTTTTATTTTGCCCTTGTCGTTCGCCTTCAATATGCTTTCTATCAGGCTCTCGGTAGTAGTGCCAAATGGTATCTCACGAATGGCAAGTGTCTTTTTATCTACTACTTCAATTTTGGCGCGCACTTTCACTTTACCCCCGCGCTCACCTTTGTTGTATTCGCTCACATCTACAAAACCACCCGTTAAAAAATCGGGCAGCAGGCGGAAATTTTTCCCTTCCAGGTGTTTTATACTGGCTTCGCACAACTCAATAAAGTTATGTGGCAGCACTTTAGTAGATAAACCCACCGCAATACCATCAGCCCCCTGCGATAGCAGTAACGGGAACTTCATAGGCAGGTTTACCGGTTCTTTTTTACGTCCGTCGTAGCTAAGCTGCCACTCCGTTGTTTTATCGTTAAAAGAAACCTCTTTGGCAAACTTAGATAAGCGCACCTCAATATATCGGGGTGCTGCCGCCGAGTCACCGGTGCGTACATCGCCCCAGTTACCTTGTGTATCAAACAGCAATTCTTTCTGCCCCATGTTTACCAGAGCATCACCAATACTCGCATCGCCGTGCGGGTGGTATTGCATACTCTGGCCTATTACGTTGGCTACCTTATTAAAGCGGCCGTCGTCCATTTCGTTCAGGGCATGTAAAATACGGCGCTGCACAGGCTTAAGGCCGTCCTCTATGGCCGGCACGGCACGCTCTAATATTACATAGCTGGCATAATCCAGAAACCAGTTTTGAAACATACCGTCTACATGAAGGGCTTTTGCCTCCAGGTTGGGGTCGTTGTTGTTATTGTCTTTCTCTTTCATTTTCTAACATCCATTTTACTAGCCGAAAAAAATGCCTTTAAGGGGCAGTGGGTTTATTTTATCAATTTGGGCGCCGATGCTTCTACAACTTTAAAATCCCTGTCAAAAAACATAACCGCTAAGCTTTTAAGCAGCGGCTTGCCATTAGCTATGGGTATAAAGTCAAACTCGACCTGGTAATATTCTTCATTGCTTTTAACTTCCAGGTTTTTTATAACCTGTATCTTCAGCGTATCATACATATTAATGGTGTCCCGGTATTGCGCCGCCAATTGGTTTTGTATAGCTGCCGAATCTTTGTTACCCTGGGCGGTAGCTATAGCATCGTTATAGCGCTGCTGATAATTTGCCCGGTAAACAGCAGCCTGCGAAACAATAAACTTGTCTATATCGCTCCGGCTCACCACCTTTATGTGCAGGGCTGTTATTTCAAATTTCATCGAGTCTGCCGGCACCGTCTTTTTTATCTCGGCCTGTATAGCCGCCGTTATCATTGTATTCAGTTGCGCAGTATCCGAATTTTGCGTGCTACCTTCATTGCCCTGTGGGTTGCTGCGCTGGCAGCTGGCCAATAGTAGTATGGCTGCTATAAGTAAAAATGCTTGCTTCATTATTTGTTTTTTCACCATGCCTTTGTTCTTGTTTATTACAATTCTGCCGGTTCTTCTACCGCTGCTATTCCTTCTACCTCATCTACTTCAAACCGCAGGTTTTCTATAATAAACTTCTGGCGGTCTTCGGTGTTTTTACCCATGTAGTAAGGCAACAGGTTTTTATCTGTGTTCTCGTCAAAAATAACCGGGCTCACACGCATGTCTTCTCCAATAAAGGCCTCAAACTCATCCGGCGAAATTTCACCCAAACCTTTAAAGCGGGTAATCTCGGGGTTGCCTTTCAGTTCTTTAACAGCAGCTTGTTTTTCTTCCTCGCTGTAGCAGTAAATAGTCTTCTGCTTATTGCGCACGCGGAATAGCGGCGTCTCCAAAATCTTCACATGCCCGTTGCGTACTACATCGGGAAAAAATTGAAGGAAGAAAGTAAGCAACAGCAAACGTATGTGCATACCATCCACATCGGCATCGGTAGC
>DATGWP010000143.1:0-13063 GCA_035299425.1 Chitinophagales bacterium
AACACCGCGCGCACGCTATTTGTTGCCGGTAACTATAGCGAGGCTTTAGATTGGGTAAACCGGATACTAAATGAAAAAATGACAGATGCGCGGGAGGACCTGAATGCAGCAGCGCGCATATTATACCTTCTTATACACTACGAACTTGGTAACGATATTTTATTAGAAAGCATCATTACTTCTACCAAAAATTCGTTGAAGTACAAGCGCAGACTTTTTAAGGCAGAGCAAATTATATTAACCCACCTTGCGCGGCTAAACGGAGCCAGGAAAGGGAAAGACCGGGGTGTAATTTTTACAAGTTTAACTCAAAACCTGCAGGCTATTTTTAATGATTCGGGAGAGGTTAGGACAAGCACAATGGACGATATATCGGGCTGGATTACAAGCAAAATAACGGGAAAGCCTATCGGTAAAATAATAGCTGACAGCTATTTAGCGGAGTATAAAAAATAAATACACTGTGTTATACTTTCTTCACAAAATTGTATTTGACCAATATGGCTCATTTACTAATTTGAAATTATACCAGCGGCCCATTTTACTGCCGCCTCTGTTTTAAAATACTTTGCCTGAAGTTCGCGCAGTTTTAGCTGCGATTCAATCAATTTATTTTCCCGTGCATTTACTAAAAACATAGAACTTTCGCCATTTCTAAAACGGGCATTTTCTCCATCCGCTAATTTCTGCCAGTTATCGATTGATGCTTCATATAATTTAGTTTGCGCCTGCAAATTTATTAACTCATTAAAGTAGCTTTTCAGTTTTGTTACCAACTCCTGCGTTTTAAGATTAAGTTGGTACCGTGTATCGGCTATCTTAATTTTAGCCAGTTTGAGTTCTCCTCTCCCCTGCATAAAAGTAAGGGGCATAGCAAAGTTTAATCCAAACTTATAGTTGTTTGTAAAAATCAGCCCCTCACTTTTTTGAAAATTAAACCTTTGGGAAAGTAAGTTATAGTTAACATTTAATATTGGTTTCAGGTTCTCAATTTTTAGCCGGCGCTCAATATCCAGTTGCTTCAGCTTTAAATTATAATTAAGCAATTGAGGGTGGTTTTGGCGCATCGCGGTTTCTAACTCCGTCATCTTATTTAATTGGATGACTTGCTCTACAAAATTGGATTGTAAAACTTCCGGCACCATACTAGTGTCAACAGGTCGTGCAAGATCGTTCTCTAACCACAGATAGTTACCCAGTTCCAGGCTCTTATTCAAAAAGTTGAGTTGCGCATCGTTTACCTGAAACTGGCGGCTTTGCACCTGTGTCATAGCCTCAACAGTATCAATATTTGGCCTATCTCCGAAAGCAGCGAGCTTTTTAGTGGCTTCAAATCTTTCTATCGCATTTAAAAGCGCAGCCTTATATATTTCCAGTTCAAAGTAAGCATAACTCCATTCGTAATACTTTTCGAGAGCATCAAGCAGCAGGTCGTTTAGAATTACCAGCCGCTGTTGCTCGCTGGCCTGCTTAAAAATTTGTGCTTGTCTTAAGGTTGCCCGCCGTCTATCTAACAATAAATTTCTACCCAATGGAACAGAAATGCCGAGATATCCAAGCCCATCGTTAGGCAACTTATGTTCCGAACTAATTTCGTTGCCGTATGCAAAATCGTACCCGGCTTTAACTTCTATGCCATACCAAGTTGGTATTTTTACGCTGCTTTCGAAGTAAGAGTAATAATTTGAGCCATTAAAAGTTTTGCTATCATAGTCAGAATAAATTAACGGATCCCATCCTCCACGCGCAATATTTAGTTCTTCACGCGCTTGCTGGGAAATAAGATCCGACTGTTTTGCAACGGGATGGTATTTTTTGACGATATCAATAAAATCGCTAACAGATAAAGTGTGAGTAGTATCGGTTTGCGCCTTCAAACCGCAGAAGACGGGAAGCAAAAAAGCCATCAAAAAAAAATATCGAATTATGGGTTTCATTTCTATTTATTATTCCTTTTTTGCAACATCTGTAACGGTAGGCGCTTTATAAAAATCGGGAGGGAAACCATTCATATTACGCCATATTTCATACCATACGGGTACGTCTTTAAGCAAAGCCATACCCATAGCCCCTCCTCCGGCCTTTAGGGCTGTGGGCCATTTGATCTCATTTTCGTCTTCTGCTACCAATATTCTGAATTTTCCATTATCGGAAATTGAATTGTCAATGGCTACAACCTTACCTCCAAAGGTTCCATAACTTACATTCTGCCAACCACTAAATACAATAGATGGCCAACCATCGAACTGAAACCGTACCTTTTGGTTTAAAGAAATGAGGGGTAAGTCTACCGGCTTTATATACATCTCTACAGCATACTGAAATTGTTGCGGCACAATTTTTACAATCATTTCGCCCTCTTTTACTACTTCACCTATACCGGCTTTAATTGTTTTTGTTATCTGCCCGGTTTGTGGGGCTACTATAAAATAAAATGCATTACGCAAAGCATAATTTGAAAATTGATTTTTCAATTTGGCTACTTCACCTTCAGCACTGGCTATATCGCTGAGTGTAGAAAATTTGTCTGATGATATTTTCGAAATTTTTTCGCTGTACTCACGGTCAACAGAATTTAATTCAATACGGGCATTAAGTAAATCGTTTTTAGCATTAATAAATTTATTTTCGGCTATGGCTACTTTTGCCTGGGCATTTTGCAGGGTTTGTTTTCGCTGCTCTAACTCGGTTAACGATTTTAAGCCTGCATTATAAAGCTCCTGCTGGCGTTTAAACTGTTCGGCAGATATATTGTACTCTGTTTTAGCGGCTTCCAAGGCCATGCTGTCGCTCTCTATATAAAGCATGCTTTGCTTTATCTTATTCTTTATCTGTTCCAGTTTTAACTCCCTGGTTTGGTACAATGCTGCCTGTTGACTTTGAATAGCAGCAACCTTATCCCGATAAAAATCAACATTTCCTTCTTTTGCCCTTATTTGCTGCTCGGTACGTGTAAGTAATTCTGGGTCAAGATAGTTTTCTTTCACTTCGGTTATCTTTAAAATGGTATCTCCTTTCTTTACAATATCACCTTCACGTACGTACCATTTTTCAATCCTACCCGCTATAATTGAGTTAAGTTCTTGCGGTCGCTGCTCTGGCGAACGTGTAGTTACCATACCCGGGGCTTGTATATTTTGGGTCCATGGCAATAATGAAAGCAAAAACAATACAACTACAATAGCAGATAACCAGCGGGTGGTTTTTACCTCGTTACCATTACCAAAAGCTTTATGGTAAGATTTATATTCGCCTTTATTTCTGATTTCTTCGCCCCGGTTTAGCCACATAAAATTTTGATTTACAGACTCAATTTTTTAAACATATTCTTATAGCAATCCATATCGCTAACTTCGGTAAATGTGCCATAGGACACTATCTTACCTTCATCAAGAAGTATCACTTTATCGCATTGAGAGGCAAAAACAGGATCGTTTGTAACGCTTATTAATGTGAAACTGCATTGTTTTGCCGTTAAATAGGTAATCATCTTTTCTTGCTCATGCTTTTCGAGGCCACTCCAACAATCTTCCAGTAACAATAATTTGGGCTCGGTAAGAAGTGCCCTGGTAAGTAATATTTTATTCACCGTATTGCGGGGCAGTTTTTTCCCTATCGAATCGATACGCGTGGCCAATCCGTTTTTTTGTGATTGTATAAAATGTAAAAGCCCTGTGTCTTCTGCAGTTTTTAATATCAGCTGAGTGTCTATTTTTTCATCGCCAAGGGTCAGGTTATCGGCCAAAGTGCCAGAGAACAAATCTGCCGTTATGAGATAAACACCAATTTCCTTTCGTAGCTCGTTTAGGTTAAAATTACCAAGCGGTATATCATTAAAAAGCAAGTTACCTTGAAAGGTAGGGTAAGCGCCAGTAAAAAGTTTTAGCAGAGTGGATTTTCCCGAACCTTCCGTTCCAAAAATACAAACCTTTTCTCCCGGTGCTATTTCAAAATTAAGTCCATTTAAAACGTATTTTTCCTGATTGGAAAAGCGATAGCTAAGGTTTTGCGCTTTTATACTAATTCCGTTCTCGTTCCCGCTATCGCTAAGAAGTATACCATCTGCTCTCTCTTCAGGCTTATCCAAAACTTTACTTACCTTCTCCAGCGAGGTTAACATATCGTAAACTACATCTAGGCTGCCTATTATTTTCTCAACTGAATTTAACAGTGTGATAATCACAATTTCTGAAGCAATAAATTGTCCTAGGTTGATCTGTTGATCAATAACTAAATAGCACCCTACAACCAGCAATGACGCAGTTATTATTATTTTAAAGGCAACAAACGCCCAATATTGAATTTGAAGTATCTTAAAATGATTAGCCCGGGCATCCAGATACCCACTTACCAGTTGATCAGCTCTCCTGGCAGGAAAATCTATCATGCCCATAAATTTTATAGTTTTTATGGTGCGGGCAACTTCCTCCAGCCAATATCCTACTTCGTACTTGTAGTTAGATTCCTCCAACGATGTGCTCATGCCCCGGGGATAAGTAAAACGAAGTATGAGCATCACCATAGTTATAAGCAAAATTCCAAAAAGGATAAAAATAGGGCTGTAGAAAGAAAGTAGTGTTAAACCAAAAATGATCTGAATAGATGCCGAAGGAAAATCCAGAAGTACTTTGCTTAATCCTTTCTGCAAGGAGGCCGTATCAAAAAAGCGGTTTACTAATTCAGGTAAATAATAATCGTCTACCGCCATTAAATCTAAACGTGGTATTTTGTGCGCAAATTCAAGTGAGTAGCGGGTAAATATACGGCGTTGTATCCGCTCATTAACACGCATTTGCATTATTTGCAACCAACCATTTAAAGCCACACCAAATACTACTATAAAAATCAACACAATAACTGAAGTAGAAATAAGCCCGCCGAATAGCAGGTTAATTATACTTTGTATACCCAATGGAAGAGAGAGGTATATAACTCCGCTTACAATAGCGTAAAAGTAGATACTGATTATCTCTTTACGCTCCAGAGAAATCAGTTCCAGAAATCTACCTATGGGTGACATATTTTTTTGCATGACCTTAACTTGCTTTTTAGTCTTACACTTATTAATAGTTGGTATTATACCCTCTTTATACTTGAAAAAACCAGGTCGTTTAAAAAAGCTATCACTTCTGTTTCTTCTTTCTTTTTTCCAAAGTCGGTTAAAGAAGGAAGGTTATGCATAAAAAAATTTTGGAAATGTGCCATTTCTATAATTGTTGTGGCCATTGAGCGGGGATACTTATAGCGTGGGTTACATTCGCTAATTATATTTCCTACTACTCCGCATAAATCTTTATACGGCTTAAAAAAATGATGCTGGTTATCTTCGGCTACATGATTGGTAAGATAAGCTTTGGAGCCCTCGGAAATAACAATACTATGTAGCAAACTTTCGTTCACATGACTGGTATCTTCATCATCCTCTACTTTACTGGCCAATAATTTTATTACTCTACGAAGCCGCGTATTGGGGTCTTTAATATTATTAGTACAAAAGCCTATCTGAAACTCCAGCCAGCCCCAATACCAACTTGTAAGGTAAAGCAACAAGCGATGCTTATTTTCAAAATACCTATAAACCCCGGCCTCTGTAGTACCAATATCTTCCGCAAGTTTTTTAAAAGTAAAGGCCTCGAACCCGTTTTTATAAATCAACTGAATGCTGTGTTTAATGATCTTTTTCCCTAACTCCGAGCCTTCGGGGTTACGTAAAAACAAATCCTCATTCATCCTTATTTGTAATTGCAGCTTCATACGAAATCAAATGTGGTTGCAAATTTATAAACTTAGACCAACCATACAACCAAAAATGATAGTATTACTATTATTTTTAAAAATACTACTACTTTCCGACAAAAATTACAAAAGAGCCAATGCTTAGCGGATTGCCGACATATTTGCAATTTAGCAAAGTATAAAAAGAGTTAAAATTTATTGCGCGTTTTCACTGCACAGTTTTTTAGCCCACAGAGCTATAAACAAATTTGCCCTTATTTTGTTTTACTCCTGGCGATTATCAGCAAGCTCATCGAATAACCCAAAACTCACATTTGCATGTGTACACTTAACCCTGCTATATATTTAAAAGTCCGTCTAACTATTTTTTGCTTTTTTGTATTGTGTACAGCGTGCCTGATAACAAACCCTCTTTGGGCGCAAACCGGTGTAATAAGAGGAAAGGTGACCATTACCGGCACTAATACGCCATTGGAGTTTGCTACTGTTAGGGCGCAGATTTCTAATCAACAGGTGGGAGATCTTTCAGGGGCAGAAACGAATGAAAATGGAGAATATGAAATTACAGGCCTAAATCCCGGCTTTTATACAATTAAAATAGGCAGCATAGGGTATAAGGTAAAATCGTTTTTTGAGGTAGAGGTATCTAACTCTAAACCTGCTTTTATAAATGCCGAACTGGAATCGAGTTTAGATACCTTACAGGAAGTTGTAGTTACCGCCAATGCATTTCAGCGTAAAGATGAAAGCCCTGTTTCGGTGCGTAGCATTGGTGTAAACGAAATACAGCGCTACCCCGGTGGCAATCGCGATATATCGCGCGTGATACAATCGCTGCCCGGCGTAGGATTTAGCACAGGGTTTCGTAATGATTTGATTATACGAGGAGGCTCTACTGCCGAAAACCGCTTTTACCTGGATGATATTGAGATACCGAACATTAATCACTACTCTACGCAAGGAGGTACAGGCGGGCCTGTAGGCCTTATAAATGTTGATTTTATCCGCGATGTGAATTTTTATTCCTCGGCCTTTCCAGCCAATCGGGGCAATACGCTGAGCTCCGCTATGGATATACGCTTGCGCGATGGCCGCGAAGACCGATGGGGCACTACACTTACATTAGGTATCACAGAATCTGCTTTATCGGTAGAAGGACCTCTTAACAAAAAGAAGACAGCTACTTTTCTGGGTTCGCTGCGTGGCTCTTATTACAACTGGTTTTTTAAGCTCATACAGTTGCCTATTTTTCCAAACTATAACGATACCCAGTTTAAGGTTAAATGGAAAATATCCAGCAAAGACCAGCTAACGGTATTGGGGCTGGTAGCCTGCGATATATTTAAGCTGAACCTGGCTGCTAACAAAACGGAAGAGAACCGGTATGTGCTACGGGTGATACCGGTAAACAACCAATGGAGCTACACCACAGGGGCTAAATACACCCACTTTTTTAAAGAGAGTTATCTGCAGGTTGTAGTAAGCCGAAACGAACTGATTAACAAGGTTAGAAAGTATAAAGACAACAGCACCGACTCTATCATTTTGCAGGATTATAAATCTACCGAAGCCGAAAATAAACTGCGCATAGAATATACAGGAAACAAAAAGGGCTGGAAATACAACGTAGGCGTAAGCTATGAATTGGCCCGCTATTATAATCAATCTGATTTTACAGGCGAGTTCTACAAAATAAAATACCTGACTAAGTTTTTGCTGCATAAGTATGGAGTGTTTAGCCAGGTAAGCAAGTCATTTTTTAAAGATAGGTTTACCATAGCCCTGGGTATGAGGTTTGATGGTAACTCGTATAATAAAAGCATGGTCAACTTGCTAAACCAGGTATCTCCACGGCTTGCCATGTCTTATAGTTTTACCGAAAACATTCGCTGGAACTTTAACACCGGTTACTATCACCAAACACCACAATACACTTTGATGGGCTTCAGAGATTCTACCAATGTGTTGGTTAACCAACCGCGCCTAACCTATAGTCGTAATGTGCATGTGGTAACAGGGCTGGAGTATTCAACCAAAATAAACAGCCGTGTTTCGATAGAAGGGTTTTACAAGCAATATTATAACCTGCCGTTTTTATTGAACGAGCAAATTTCACTCAGTAACCTGGGCAGCGACTTTGGTGTAGTGGGTAATGCCCCAGCTATCAGCAATAGCAAGGGCCGCTCTTATGGTATGGAAGTTTTGTATGAACAGAAACTATATAAGGGCTGGTTTGGTATTGTATCTTATACCCTTTTTTGGAGCGAGTTTCAGGATAAGAATGGCAAGTATGCGCCCTCTAGTTGGGATACCCGCCACATACTTAGTATTAGCGCCGGTAAAAAATTTAAGCGCGGTTGGGAAATTGGCGCCCGTTTCCGCCTGCAAGGCGGCCGCCCATATACACCTTACGACACGCTTAAATCGCAGTTAATACCCAATTACTACCTTAACCCTTCGGGCATATTAGATTACTCGCAATTGAACAGCCAGCGGCTAAACCTGTTTAACCAGTTAGATATTCGTGTAACCAAAAAGTGGTATTTAAAAAAGCTGTCTATCGAGTTCTACCTGGATATTCAAAATGTGACCTATAGCAAGGTAAAAAGCCCCGACAACTTGTTATTTGTAACCGATGCACAAAACCAGCCGGTGGTTAATACCACTGACCCAAGCCGCTACCAAACCAAGTTTTTGAAAAATGAAAGCGCCTTGATTCTACCGGGTATTGGGCTTATTTTTACTTACTAAGCATATCGCCCCAAGAATAAGTGGCAGTAGTGGAAGACAGGGCAAAGCTTAACTTTAAGTTTACGTTAACCGCGCATATTAGCTTTCTAAACCAATACCCATAATTGTATATTCACATTTATGAAACTAAAGTCCACCCTCCTATTAGTGCTTTTAAGCACCCTTGCTAATTTACTTTCGGCACAGCTGGTTACCCACGGCCCTATAACCGGCGGTGTTACACCATCCTCGGCACGCATGTATGTGCGAACGTCTACAGTATCGGAAGTAAAAGTTGAGGTATCCACCGATTTCGCGTTCACCAATCCTATATCTGTTACAGATTCTACGCAAGACTGGCGCGATACAGCTATCATACTTGGCATAAGCGGGTTGAATGCAAATACGCTGTATCACTATCGCGTGTATGTAAATAGCGTGTTAGACACACTGCGTGGCTCATTCAAAACATTTCCGGCAGTTGGGCAGAGGGGACATTACAAATGGGGCGTGCTTAGCTGCCAGGAATTTGGTACCTATAATACTTTCAAAGCATTGTATAACCGCCAACCTCAATTTGTATTACATACCGGCGACTGGACCTATCCCGATTATCAGTTACCCGGCGACCACCGCACCGATTGGGCTATTCAGCAGCTATCGTGGCTTAAGCGCTATACCGAGCAAAACATGATACCCTCGTTGCGCTCGTCAGTGTACGACTATGTGCCCGATAACCACGATGGAGCCGAGCAGCGTGATAACCAGCAATTTGTAAGCTCCTATGTAGATAGCAATGGCACGGTCCATAATGTTGTAACCCCCGAACCGGTACCACCTGTGGGCTTGCAAAATGTGTTTAAAGCGTACTATGAGTATTTCCCAGGTTACCCTGCTGCTATAGATTCGAGCAAAGGTATGTATCATAGTTACCGTTTCGGCAATGCTGAAGTATTTTTTGTAGATGGAAGGCACTGCGGTAATGGCCAGGACTCTACCTTTACATACGATGCCCAGCAAAACAGATGGATATTTGACCCTAAACCAGGACAAACGTTACTAGGGGCCGAGCAATTACAATGGCTAAAAACCGGCCTGCAGCAATCTACCGCTGATTGGAAATTTATTGTAAGCGGGGTAATGTTTAACCGTAACTTTAGAAAAGTGATACAAGTAGCCATGGTGCTACAAAACGCTGTATTTGGCATTGGTGGTCAAACCGGTACCGGTTTTACGTTGGCACATGCTATTGCTAACAATTGGTGCGCTTACCCGGCAGAGCAAGATGGCTTGTTAGACTTTATACACTCCAATGCTATTAAAGATATTATTGTATTAAGCGGACACGTACATACCAATGTAATGGACAATGGATACAATGCCGGGTTACCAGAATTAAATACAGGTCCTGCTGCCGGAAGCGGTGCAGAGTTGACCTATTACATAGATTCGGTAATGCAGTTGATAGGCCAGGGCACTGCAATAGATTCACTATGGAATGGCGGCGGACAGGGCGTGAACAACAAAAATTTTAAGAGCGGCTTTGGCATGGTAGAAATCTTTAACAGCGATTCGGTAGTAATGCAGATTGTGGATGAAGACGACACCACGGTTAGCTCTATGACCATTTTGCATAGCAGTATTGCCCCCACATCTATTCCGGTAATTAAAGAAGAAGCCTGTGTGATAGAAACGATTTTTCCGAACCTAACCAGCGATAAAGTGCAGGTAAAGTTTTGTTCCACTTATAACCGCAAACCAAGCGATAGAAGTTACTTGATAGATCTGAACGGAAGAATATTAAGCATACCTGTGAACGCCGAAACGTTTTCGGTTAAAGGTTTACCAGCAGGTAAGTATCTGTATGTGTATGACTATGGCCCTGAAGTAAAAACAATGCCCTTGCAAGTGGTGCATTAGTATCAACCACCTTTGCGCGGTATACCTTTTACCTTAGGCAACCACCTATCGCCTTTGTGTTTTTTACGGGGCGCTTTCATGTTTGCTTCTTCTATGGCTTCGTAAGCATTTTGAAGACGTTCGGGTATATCGCCGTTATAGTCTATTTTATAGCGCGAAAACCCATTGAAAGGAACGCCCATTTCCGGTTTTATAAATTTTACCTGTGCTGATGTTTGATTTTCTTTAAAAACAGATAAAAAAGCTTGTTGCCTTGCTTTGTTCAATTGCTGAAAACGTGCTTCAATCAATGCATCGCCCACTGCGTAACGGCACTTCTGCTCGGTAGAGAACATCATTGTGTCTACTGCCAGGTTATTAAGATAACGGATAAAAGCAGGGTCTTTGGTTGACATTTGCTCTATCACCATCGAGTCTTCTTCCGTGACCTTATAGCCCTTAGCCTTAAATGCCAGGTAATACTTTTTCTTACCTTCAAAATAGGCAATTTGTTCCTTCTCTTTCTCTTCGTAAACCAGCGGTGCTATTTTCACGGTGGCCTCAGGGTTTTGCTGCAGGTGTCTAGCTACAGCATTTAAAAACCGGTGCTCTACCGGGTTAAGCGTGGCACGTCTTGTATCCCAGTCTACCATAAGCATTTTATCTACCGTTTTCTCCATTTGCTTAACCTGCATCAGGTAGGGTGTCATGGGCGGCTTTATAAAAATGTTTCGCACTACATCCAGTATTACATATTTCAAATCAAACTCAGGCCGCCTAAGGTTACCCTTAACCGGTATCTCGTAATCTATTACCTGCCCGGCTTCGCGGGCTATACTCATTATAAGGGGCAGTGGTATCCACTTGTTATCACGGTGTTTCATCCGTTTGCCTACCTGTGGATTTATGATGAGCAGATGATTGGTGCTGGTTATCGAGCTGTCAACAACATGCCAGTGGCCGTTCAATTGTAGCTTACCTTTGCTTAATGGAAATGAAGTATAGGTTATCAGGTATGGATTAAAAACAGATACAGGAACGTTATTGATGCCATAGTCAATATCAAAATTGCCGTAATCTTTAGGGTCAAGGCTAATGTTTATATTAATATCACCATAAGGACGTACCACGGATTTTAGCGCGAGTCTGAAGCGAGTATTACTTTTATTTATTGAGTCGCCGGTAATATGTACCGGCATAGCATCCACAGTAAATTTTTCAACCGGGTTGAAATCTTTAAAAACAAAGTTGCCTTTATAAACTGTGAACTTATCAATCTTATAATCGCTCTGGGCAAAATTGCGCAGCAACTGCTGAAGGTACTCTGCAATTTTAAGTATAAGGTTAAACTGAGCCTGCTCCGATTTTATTCCCTTTTTGCTTCCCCGCTTGCCAAACATGAGGGATAAGTTATCGAGCGAATCGTAACGCTCGTACCTGAAGTAAGGCCTATCCAGCATTATAGAATCAATCCTGTATTTTTTACCAGCAGGATTTGCTTCGCTAAAATCTAAAACAAGCCGTTGAAAAGAGCCATAATCTTCATAAATAGATGGCCCAAATTGAAACTGATTGATAGAGATAAGGCCAGCCGTCTTTATGTCAAACTTGTTTTTAAAATTCCCTTCTCCATCGATTCTTGCATTTAAGATGCCGCCAAAATCGCCATAGTTACTTAACACGCGCATGTATTGGCTAAGTGGTTTTACATCAAAAGTATCTATCGCACCACCAAAACGATAATCCTGGGTTTTAAAATTGATAGAAAGATTGCCGTTGATCGTCCCTTTATATGGACCGCTTTCAAGCGATACATTGAACAACATGGTATCTGCATCCCACCATTTGCCGGGGCTATAAACATTTACATGTTTAATGAAGTACGTGACAGGTGTAGACACTTCATCGTATTGAAACGTACCATCTTTTATAGAGCAATCGAGAATACTGAACTTTAAACGTTTCTTATTCACCTTTATCGTTCCATCCTTCGGCTTATAAAAGGCAATAATGTCTTCAAAATTGATGGACCTTTTGTTTTGAACTATGTGCCCCCATGGGCGGTACACAGTTAATGTGCTTATCTCGATGTTTTTTTTAAGCAACTTAAGCATGCTTAAATCAGCACTTATTGCATTAGCCCTGAAAAACACGGTATCCTTATCATTTTCCAGTACCCTGATGTTCTTTAAATACACATAACCTGTAAACGGGTTTACATACACCCAGCTAACCTCTATAGTTCTGCCAAGTATTTTATCATCGTATTTTTCGATTAAATATTTTGCTAAAGGGGAGATAAATACGAGTAGAAAAACGAAGAAAATCGCCACACTTATACCCATAATTATCCCAACACGCTTGATTTTTGACTTAAAAGCAGGGGTTAGTTGGGGCATATTCACTACACATGCCAATGGAATGCCAAAAATGAAGCAAATCAGTGTTTTGTAAAAATCGCTTGCCCAAATAAAGCAATGCCGCCGGATTTTCCGGCGGCATTGCTTTATTCTAAAACGGCAACTGCTATTTAGCCAGTACTACCTTCTGCGTATAGACTTCGTTAGCTGAAGATACGATAGCCGTGTAGGTGCCTGCAGCAAGGCCTCCCAGATCGAAAGGTATGTTGTTGGCACCACGGATTACCTGGTGGTTGCTTTCCAGTACCTTCTGCCCTACTATGTTGTAGAAGGTGATA
>DATGWP010000144.1:0-2319 GCA_035299425.1 Chitinophagales bacterium
ATCTGCTAAGGAGTAAGAAGTTTAACTGATAGGAAAGTAAAGGCTCTTGGCTGTTCAAGTCCCTCTCCTAAAGGAGGGGGATTTAGGGTGAGGTTGTATTTTCTATTCGAATCTTCTTTATGATAAGAGTTCCAATAATAGTAGTGGTAAAGGGCTGTTGGCTGTTTAAGTCCCTCTCCTAAAGGAGAGGGATTTAGGGTGAGGTTGTATTTTCAAAAACTTAAATCAATGCGCTTCTCTTTTTTAGTTGCAATCATATTGCTATTTGGTTGTTCTAACACTCCCGGGGCAAACTACTCAACCGGTGTCCCATCCTTTACAAAACCTTCGGCCGATGTTAACTGCAGTAGGTCCAAGGCAAAAGAGGCGCTGGTATTTTGTCGGCAGCAAAAAATGAATACCGGTTTCTGCATTTTAATTGACATGAGTCTGCATTCCGGTGTCAATCGCCTGTTTCTGTGGGATTTTGCGGCCGATACTATTGCCAATAGTTTTTTAGTGGGGCATGGATGCTGCAATAACCCCTGGAGCCAGGATAATTCTAAAGAGGCACCGATGTTTAGCAATGTAGATGGCAGCCATTGCTCATCGTTGGGGAAATATAAACTTGGCGAGCGGGCCTGGAGCGATTGGGGCATTCATGTAAAATACCTGATGCATGGTCTTGAATCAACAAATAGTAATGCGCTCAACCGGTTAATTGTATTTCATGCCTGGGATGCTGTAAGCGATGAAGAAGTATACCCGCAGGGTACACCTGAGGGCTGGGGCTGCCCTACTGTTTCAAACAATGCTATGCGTATAATTGATAACCGGTTGAAGTCTACCGGTGCACCCGTGTTAATGTGGATTTACAAGTAGCGCTCTGTTACCGGTAACTATTTTTTGCCAACAGTAGTATAACCACTCCATGGATAAAAGATACATAGCTACCATTAGCGAAACACCGGATGAGGGTCAGATGAGAACTTTGGTGATAGACCAGAAGCAATTCAAAATCATTCACGATTCTGTTTCTGCCAAAGATCTGGTAGAAGGAATTAAGAAATTACTGCTTACACAGTATGGCGATGAAATAATGTTTATTGAAAAGAAAACTGAAGGGGCTCCTCAGCCTAATCAGGTGGAGTAGTGGTGTTATCATTACATTAAAAGGGATGCTACGGCATCCTTTTTTGTTTGTATTATATCAAAACATTTACTTTAGCGGCATAAACTATCCACTATGAAACACGTGCTTACGCTGTTATGTTTTTCTTTCTTTTTATCATCATCCTTTGCACAAAACTGTTCACCGGCAGATAAGCCCGATGTGCTTTTTCGCGATATAGATGGCGATGGAATAGACGGCGATAAGAACAATGCCATTTTTGTAGATGTGCTTACCGGTAACGATAATCAGGCAGGTACCATGACGCAACCGGTATATACTATTACTAAGGGTATAGAACTGGCAGCGCTGGCCGGCAAAGATGTATACGTAGCCAAAGGCATATATGTAGTAAGCGCTGCTATACAATTGGTAAGCGGTGTAAATGTGTATGGTGGTTTCAGCGGTCAGCCCCTGTGGAGTCGCAGCAATGCAGATACTACAATTATACAAGGTACTTCAACCGCCGTGCTGGCAGAGAACATTGCAACCGAAACGCATTTCGAGTTTTTCACAGTAAATGTATCTGCTGGTAGTGGTCCCGGCCAAAGTGCTTATGGCGTACGTGTAGTGGGTGGTACGGCTAATACAGTTATACGGTTTAATACTATAAATGCAGGTGCGGGTTCCGATGGAGCTGCCGGTGGCAATGGCGTAGATGGCTTGCCGGGTGGCGATGGTATTAATGGCGGTGGCGGTTCCTGCGATGGCGATGCAGCAGGCGCTGGTGGTGCAGCGGGCTCTTCGCCTTGTGGAAATATAGGTGGTGCTGGGGGCAATGGTGGCCCCGAAGGAAATAATCCGGGTACCAACGGGGCAACTGCAGTAGGTGGAACCAATGGTGGTTCTGGCGGCGGTGGCGCTGCAGGTGGTGGTGGCGACCCGGGGGGAGATGGTAACGATGGTATAAATGGCGATGCCGGTATTGACGGAGTTAACGGTGCCGCTGCTACTGCGGGCAGTTTTGTCAATGGTTTATTTGTAACCGGCGATGGCGTAGATGGCACGGCGGGCACTAATGGTATTGGCGGCGGCGGCGGTGGTGGAGGTGGAGGCCAGGGTTGCACATTGTGCAATAATGGCAGCGGTAGTGGTGGCGGTGGCGGAGGCGGCGGTGGCTGTGCCGGTACAGCTGGTACCAAAGGCGGCGGCGGTGGTGGCTCTTTTGG
>DATGWP010000145.1:0-2609 GCA_035299425.1 Chitinophagales bacterium
GGATGCCGCCGCCATTTAGCACAAGCTCGGTGCTGCCCTGCTTTAGGCTGGCAGGCAGGGTAATGCCATTAAGAGTTACCTGTGCATCTACCGCCAGGCTTAAAAAAGCGCATAACAACAAAATAAGGGGTTTCAGTTTCATGTGTTTTAAATTTTAGAATTGAAAAATACCCAAAATTTTGAGTTTACAAAGACCGCTTAACCCATTTTAGCATGTGCTTAATTATGCTAAAAAGCATTTTGTGGTTCTGCAAATTCATGTAGGTTTGCGCCCACAAAATCAAAACTATGAACGAAGTATATATTGTAAGCGTAGCCCGCACAGCCATAGGCAGCATGAGCGGCGTATTGAGCCAGCTATCGGCCGTACAACTAGGCACACAGGCTATTAAAAAAGCTATTGAAAGAGCAGGTATTACCGGCAACGATGTGGAAGAAGTGATAATGGGTAATGTAATACAGGCCAACACAGGCCAGGCCCCGGCCCGCCAGGCAGCTATAGCTGCCGGTGTGCATGTAAACGCTACCTGCACTACTGTAAATAAAGTATGCGCCAGCGGTATGAAGGCAATTATACTGGGAGCACAATCTATTATGCTGGGCGATAAGGATGTAGTAGTGGCCGGCGGTATGGAGAGCATGACCAATGCCCCGTACATGATGGCTAACGGACGTGGCGGTTACCGCTATGGCAACGGCGAATTGCTGGATGCTATTGTACGCGATGCCCTGCAAGACCCTTATACTAAAGAAATGATGGGCAACAGCGGCGACCGCTGTGCCAAAAAATTCAACTTTACCCGCGAAGATCAGGACGCATTTGCTCTGGAAAGCTACCGCCGCGCCGGCGAAGCCTACAAAAACGGCTTCTTTAATGATGAGTTGTTTGATGTAGAAATTGCGGGCCGTGGAGAATCTACCTTTGTAAAAGAAGATGAAGAATACAAAAAACTACGTGCTGATAAAGTAGCAACCCTGAAACCTGCCTTTGGAAAAGATGGAACTGTTACAGCAGTAAATGCATCGAAGATTAATGATGGCGCTGCGGCGGTGGTATTAATGAGCGGCAAGAAGGTAAAAGAGCTGGGCTTAAAGCCAATTGCAAAGCTAACAGGCTACGGCGATGCCGAGCAGGCACCAGATGATTTTACTACATCTCCTTCTATCGCCATGCCTAAGGCGCTTGCTAAGGCTGGTGTAGATATTAAGAATGTAGACTACTTTGAAATAAACGAGGCCTTTGCTAACGTAACTATGGCTAACACCAAGTTGCTGGGCCTTGACCCTGCAAAGGTTAACGCCTTTGGCGGTGCAGTATCTCTTGGCCACCCGGTAGGTGCCAGCGGTGCCCGCATTATTGTAACCCTGCTTTCGGTATTGAAACATAAAGGTGGCAAAATTGGCTGTGCAGGTATCTGCAACGGCGGTGGCGGTGCCAGTGCAGTAGTGGTAGAGTTGGTGTAGTACACAACCACATTATAAAACAGAAAGCCCTCTGAATATTCAGAGGGCTTTCTGTTTTATGCGAACCCAATACTACTTCTGTATCAAAACCTTGCCGGTATAAGTTTTACCGGCACTGGTTACCCGCAGTATATAAAAGCCCTTACTCAAATCGCTGGTAGATACAGCCAGCTGGTTGTTTCCGCTTCTTATTTCGGGCTTTACCTTTTCGCCCAGCACATTAAACATTTCCAACCGTGCGTTGCTTAAATCAATACCCTCTACAGCACATACAAAATAGTTGGCAGCAGGGTTAGGGTAAACCCGTAGCCTGTTCTCAACCGGCATTGTATTATCTACAGATAACAGCGTTTCAGGGTTCCAGATAGAATCTGAATACATCAGGAGTCCACCTCTTGAATTACCACACAGGTACTCCAGCAATCCATCGGCATTTACATCGGCAATACTGATAGTAGCTTTTGAGCCGAGGTCGGTTTCAAGAAAATCAGAATCAATTAAGGTAAAACTGCCGCTGCGCAGGTTGGCCGGGTTAATAGCATACTGAAATATATTGCCGCGCGCAGAACCAACAAATAGCTTCAAAGTACCGCTGCCATCGTTAAATACCGAAGGCTGGCTGTAGCCTTCAGTAAGACCGGCAAGCGTTACATTAATATTACCAAAACTATTGTTTACCGAGTCGGAGCTGAACTGCGGGTTGGTAGTGGTGCCAAAGTTCCAGTAGTACGAAATTTTACCATCCCGGCGGCCTACTATCAAATCCTGCAGTCCATCGTTATTAACATCATAAATAAAAGGGGCGCTGTATTGGCCGGCATCCAGGTTAAAAAACTGAGGCGAGGTCATAGCCGAAAAATTAGCGGTAGGGCCACCGGTGTTTTTAAAAAAATGCAGGTATCCTGTCAGTTCGCCCACTACCATATCTTTGTAGCCGTCGCCATCCAAATCGCCAAAGGCAGGATGCACAGCCACCAGCAGATAGTTGCTAAAGTTGTTGTAATCCTCCGACCGCATTTTGTAGCGGGGTTGGCTGGCCGTGCCTATGTTTTCATAGTAGGCCAGTGTGCCTTTATAGGTTTGAAAAGGACGGAAGTAACCATAGTTGCCAATTACTATATCCTGCAAACCATCGCTGTTAAAAT
>DATGWP010000146.1:0-36594 GCA_035299425.1 Chitinophagales bacterium
CTGTGCCGCCTACATCGCTCCACTCAATACCGCTCCAGGTGTTTGTTCCTTTTATTCTTAAGGGGGCGTCGCTGCTACTTTCAAAGTTAGATTGGGCACCGCCTTGCTGAACATTAAGTTTATAACTTCCCGGGGTAGTGGTGCCAATGCCCACACTGGTGCCGTTATCGTAGGTAGTACCTATGCCCAGTGTGTTAGCGCTTGTCCAGCGGGCCAGGTAGTTGGTAGTACCGGTGCCACCGGCAAGCGGCTTATTCAGGTCGGTACTTATCCAGGTGTACGATTCTACGGCATTACTTTGTGTAGCTGTGTAGGTGCCGCCCAGGTCTATAGTACCAGAGTAATAACCTCCATTGGTTATTTTGCTAAGTACCACGTGGCCATACGACCAGGTGCTGCCATATTCGCCAAGCACTACGCAGTATTGCCCGTCTTTTACACCTAAGCGTATTTTTTTGGTGGAGTTACCTACTGTTTGGCAATTGTAGTTGTACCAGGCGCTGCTCCAGTTGTGCCCGCCTATAAAGTAAGTGCTTACACCTTCAACGCCATATTCGTACACATCTATTTGCATGTGCAACATACCGTAGTTAGCTACGGTACCGGGCAGTTTGATAATTACAGCACCGGTAGAAGTGCCTGCTGCCGACCAGGTTACCAGTGGCCTGGCTACTAAAGGGCCCTGTGTTACATGGCCTGCTACATTGGCATTGCCATTTACATCCAGTTTTTGTGCAGGTGCAGCGGTGCCTATACCAACGTTTCCGTTGCTATTTAGCACTGTAACACGTGTAGTAGCCTGGGTTTGCAATTGCAGGTCTTCATCGTAGCTTCCTATCTGGCCGCCATCTACCTGCATACCTGTATTGAAATAAAAGCGGGGACGATCGGTAGCAAAATGGCTATAGCTGGCATTAGCCGGGCCAAAAGATAAGTAGCCATCGGGGCTGCCCACAGTGGCCGGGTAATTGCCGGCAGGGCCATATACATGTAGCCTGTATCCCGGCGAAGTTGTACCCACACCTACGTTTCCGTTTGCATCCACCATCATGCGGGTTTTAGAGCCCGATGCATATGCGTCGGTAGTTCCAAAATACATTTTGGTGCCGTAGGCGCCACCGCTGCGTACATATATACCTGCTTGTGCATTATCGCCATTACTATTATCACTGGCTCCCCAGGTTATAGCGCTACCAAAGTTGGTGGTGCCGGTGCCGGGGTCTAAATGCAAGGAGCCGACTGTGGTGCCCGGTGTAGTTTCGTTCCAGTTGGCCGATGGGCCTTCCAGTTCCAGTTTTGCCACTGGTGTGGTGGTGCCCAGGCCTATATTATCTGTAAGTGTAGTATTGTAAAGATATCCGCTTCCGTTGTTGCGGGTCCAGTAGCCTAAGGTAGAACTGCTGGGTATGGTAGTGGTCAGGTTGCCGCTGCCATCGGTATATACAGCCGAGCCTGCAGCAAGGCCGGTAATACCTACACCGCCTGCAGAATTGATAGCTATGGCACCTTTAATACTCGATGTCATAGGTCCGGTTTTGTCCCGCCAGTTAAAGTTGGCTGTGGTGTTGCGGTCTATACTCCATCCGGTAGAAACATCGCTGCCATAGCGGCTTACCCAGGCATCTACCGATATACGGTAGAAATAAGCGCTGTTACCAATATCGCCAAAAGCAATAGCTACTTTACCGGCAGCATCTATACCTACATATTTGCTCCAGCCATCGGTACCTACATCGCTCAGTTTGGTATTTACAACCGCACCTGCCGCACCATCTATATTACCGTTAGCGCCTGAGTAGGCATAGCCCGAAATAGTAAAGTCTATTACATCGGCGGTGCCGTATCCGTAACCATGCACGTGTATGGTAAACATTTCGGTAGAAGCGCGTAATATGGGTGTATGAATTATCCACGCACCGGTTACGCTGTTATCTACCGCATCGGAAACTACATTTGGGTAAAAACGCTGGGTGTTATTGTAGCCCTGGTTAAGCGTGTTTAATATACTGTGGCCTGCTACCTGCAATTTGGCGGTAGGGCTGGCAGTGCCTATACCTACATTACCAGTACCGGTAAACATAATATTGTTGCCCGCCTGCGCTATGGTAGTAGCGGCCGATAAGGTGCCGCCCAGTTTAATATCGGGCGTAGCACCGCCTGTGCTGTTTAACCCATTGCTGGCCGTTACTGCTGTTACAGTGCCACCGGTGCCATTGGCTGCGGCTGTTACGCGCCCTTTAGCATCTACCGTAATATTGGCATTGGTATAAGAGCCTGCTGCCACACCGCTGGTTACCAGCGTAGGATTAGGATAAGTGCCGGTTAAATCGCCACCGGCAGCGGTTGAGGTTGTAATATCGTTACTGGCATCGGTATCACCTGTGTTGGTAATGGTAACTGTGCCACCTAATGCTACAGGACTGCCGCTTACACTTACACCAGCGCCGCTGTTTACTGTTATGCTGCTATTGGTTAGCTGGCTGTTGCTTACCTTTTGCCAGGCCGGGTTGCCGCTTACATCGGTGCCCCATACCTGGTTACCGTTGCCACCTGTTGGGCCGGGCACCAATCCCTTTTTGTTCAGCTCGTTGTTCTGCACATCTATGGTCATAGTGCCTGTGCCTACTAACCTTCCGGTGTTGTTGGTTAGGGTTATAGCACTGTTGGCGGTGGTCATATCGCCGGTGGCAATGCTGCCGGTGGTTACCACATAGTTCTGCGAGCCGGTAACATACCAGCGGCTTTCGGTTTTGTTATATTGTATGGTAACGCTCGAGTTGCCCGATACGCTAATCATATCGCTGCCTGTTAAAGTTTTAAAGCTGTTGGCAGCTACCGACGAAGCGTTGTTTTTAATAGTCATTGGGTTGTTGGTAGTGTTCACCAAAGTGACCAGTTGACCATCGGCGCCACTTAGCGGAACTATACCAAAAACAGAAAAAGCTGCTGTAGGCCCGGCAATGCGGTAGAAGCCTGCCTTAACGCCGGCGGTAATATCCGGCAGGGTTATGTTATCGTTGGCACCGCCCGATGCGCCTCCGTTTACCAGTGTAAGCACAGGGCCCTCGCGCAGCGAAAGGCCACCATTTATATCCAGTTTGCTTTTAGGGTCGTTGGTGCCAATACCCACGTTTTGGGCGTTGGCGGAAATGGTAAATAAAGCAACAACAGCTAACAGGTATAGTTTATTCATGAGCGATGTGGTTTAAGCGATACCTCCGTCTGCAAAATTCAGACCAAGTAAAGAGGCATAGTTTCCATGCAAAATACTATAAATGCCGAAAAAGTCAAGCCGCCCACCCCGTGCCAGTTTCCGGAATATTCGGGGTTTTAGATCTTATTGCTTGGTTTTTCAAATAAAAAAGGGCACCTACGGGTGCCCTTTTTTATTGATTTTGAATTGGTTTACAAGCCAAGATCGTAAACCATACGTGCCTGCACGCCCTTGGTTTTCTTTAACCATTCTATGGTTTTATAAACTTCATATTGCTCGCCCAATTGTTCTTTTACCATGTTGGCTTTAGCATCGCCAAAACTTTCGGCAATCTTCTCCGAAAATGATTTCTCTTCGGGGTATGCCTTGGTGCGGTAATCTTTCAGATTAGCTTTTTTAGCAGCGTATGCAATAGCTTCGTCCAACCCGCCAATTTCGTCTACCAGTCCGTTGGAAATGCCCTGGTTACCTGTCCACACACGGCCCTGCGCTATGGTTTCTACATAAGCTGTATCAAAAGCTACTCCGTTTACGTCTTTCTTCACGGCGCTTCTGCCATCGGCTACGCGCTGTTTAAACTCGCGGTAGGTCTTTTCTACATTGCGCTGCGCAAAGGCGGCTTCTTCGGCATCCAGTGGCTTGGTAATGCCACCCAATACACCATGCTTGGTTACCTCTACTTCATCGAAAGTAATACCGAGCTTGTCGTTAAACATCTTTTTGGCATTTGGCAGCAAACCAAATACGCCTATAGAGCCGGTAATGGTGTTAGGCTGCGCATAAATACGGTCGCCCATGCAGGCCATATAATAGCCACCCGAGGCTGCTACATCGCCAAAAGAAACTACCAAAGGTTTTTCCTTTTTAGCCAATACAAGCTCCCGCCACATTACATCGCTGGCTAGGGCGCTGCCCCCCGGGCTGTTTACACGCAGTACAATTGCTTTTATTTTTTCATCAGTACGCAGTTTGCGTATCAGTTTAGAGAAATCCTCACCACCAATCTGGCCGTCTTTGCCTTCGCCATCTACAATTTCACCTTCGGCGTATACTACGGCTATTTTGTTGCCCGATTCCAGGTTCTTTTCAATAGTAGTAGCATACTTAGCTAGTTCAACAAATTCAAGGTCTTTCTTCTTATCAATACCTACCTTTTCTTTCAGTTTATCAACTACCTGGTCGTAGTACAGCGCATCGTCTATCAGTTTTAGTTCCTTATCTTTTGCAGGTGTTTCGGCCAGCAGGTTGTTTACTATGTTGTTTACCTCAGCAGTATCCAGCTTTCTCTCTTTAGCTACGTTTACAATAAACTGGCGGTATACATCGCCATATATGTTTAGCAGTTGCTGGCGGTTAGGTTCGCTCATATCGGTGCGTACAAATGGCTCAATAGCGCTTTTAAAAGCCCCGCAGTGAAAATCCTGCACTTCTATACCTAGTTTATCAAACAAACCTTTGTAATACATAATCTCGCGGCCAAAGCCTTTCAGCTCCATACCGCCGTTAGGGTTCATGTAAATTTGGTCGGCAGCGGTAGCCAGGTAATACGATTTTTGCGTAAGCACTTCGCCGTAGGCATATACAAACTTGCCGCTCTTTCTAAAATCGGCCAGCGATTGACGGATAACTTCCAGCGTAGCCAGGCCGTTATCGTTCAATCCCAAATCAAGGTATATACCTTTTATGTTATCGTCGGTTTTTGCCTTGGCAATGCATTCACGTATTTCGGTAAGGCCAATCGCCTTTTTCGAAAACTTTGGGTTAAACGCACTCATACCCGCAAAAGGGTTGTCGTTTGTTTTCTCTGGTATATCGTAGTTTAAATCGAGCTTAAGCACCGAGTTGGCAGCCACGGTGGCTTTTGTTTCGCTACCGGCAGAGGCGGCTATTCCCAGTATCAGGAAAAAGCCAAGCAGGCAAAACAGGAACAGGCCGAAAATAGTGGCCAGGGTAAATTTGAAAAACTGTTTCATTTTAATTTTTTGAGTTAATGGTTCGACGATTCAGTAGCACCTAAATTTTAATTGGAGAGCAATAATAATATTTTTGAAACTGACATGACTACTGTTTACCTGTTGCTGGGCTCCAACGAAAACAACCGCCTGCAGAACCTTGAAAAAGCCCGTAACCTGATTGCGTTAAAAGAATGTGAAATTTTGCGCAGCTCCGGCTTATACGAAACCGAGGCATGGGGCTTAAAGGAGCAAAACCCTTTTTTGAATCAGGCTTTGGAGGTAAAGACCACCTTGCCTCCGTTAGATTTGCTGTCGGTGCTTAAATCAATTGAAAAAGAAGTAGGCCGGGTAGAAACCATTAAGTGGGGGCCGAGGGTAATTGATATTGATATATTGTTTTACGGCAACCAGATAATAGGGGAGGAGCACTTAAAAGTACCGCACCCATATTTACACCAGCGCAGGTTTACACTGGCACCGCTTAATGAGATTGCCCCTAATTTTACCCATCCGGTACTAAACAAAACTATACACCAGTTGCTGGTTGAATGTGAGGACACCAGCGAGGTGAAGGCAGTTTAGCTCACCTTGTGTTCGATTATTGATGGCATGAACTTGCCAGGCTAAGGCTTTCCTTAGTCATGCCATCAAAAGTTGTCAAATCTGTAAATACAACCTATACTCGCAACGTGCGTTACAATTTTATAACCATAGAGGGATGCATAGGGGCTGGCAAAACCACGCTGGCCAAACAGCTATCGCGCGATTTTAACGGCAAGCTTATTTTAGAGCAGTTTGAGGATAATCCTTTTCTACCCGGCTTTTATAAAGACCCGGCTCGTCATGCCTTTCCGGTTGAGTTATATTTTATGGCCGAGCGCTTTCAGCAATTAAAAAAACTATTGAGCGAGGCCGATATATTCAAATCCTTCACGGTATCCGATTTCCTGTTTCAGAAGAGCCTGATTTTTGCCAATAACAATTTGTCGGAAGATGAGTCGAAGCTGTACCGCACCTTGTTTGATATCATTAACCCCAGCCTGCCTAAACCCGATATCATTTTGTATTTGTATGCACCGGTAGATAAACTGATGGATAATATCCGCAAGCGCGGCCGCGATTACGAAGCGAACATTCAACCGGAGTATCTTGAAAAAATACAAAACGCTTATCTCGATTATTTTAAGCATCAGCAGCATTCGCGAGTTGTAATGATAAACACAGAGCATTTAAATTTTGTAGACCTTAAAAAGGATTACGGGTTTATAACAGAGGTGTTGAATACGGACTTTGAAACGGGGCTGCATTATGTGTAGCTGTTACTCTATCACTATCCGCTTTACAGCTTTGCTTATCCCATTACTAATCGAATAGAAATAAATACCGGCAGATAAATTTCCGGCATCAATAGTAAGCCTGTTTTCTCCCTGTATTACCTCTGTTTCTTTTCGGTAGACTTCATTGCCAAGCAGGGTGGTTATTGTTTGTGTCATATTGCCGGTGATGCTACTGTAGAATTGCACGGTGGTATGATTGGTAAATGGGTTAGGTGCAATGGCTAAAGATTTTTCCAGTTCATTTATACGCTTTACACCATCCATAATGTCAGTACATGCAGCAGCATTCCCATAAAAAATCACTGGATTGGCAAAGGTTTGTGAGGTGTCAATAGGCGTTTCAGCATCCCATAGATTTCTTAGGCGTAGAAAAAACCCTTGGGGCGTAGGCCCATCTATGGTGGGTACACCAATGCTTGCACCTATAATAATCTTGAGGCAATACTGTCCCGGGTCATCACATGCTGTTCCGTTGATCTTTATACAGCCAAGTTCGCCAGGCCCAAATCGATTATTCGCTTTGTTAGTTGACCAGCATAAACCGTTGGGCAAATTGCCAATGGAGTCTATTTGCACCCAATCGATAATAATGCCCTGGTTCTGAAAATAAACAGTGTCGTAGTTTCTAAATTGAATAACTGAGGTAGATGCAAAACCATTTGTTAGCGGCTCTAAAGAATCTGACTTTTCAAATCCTTTGTACGGTAACCCCGTAGGCGTGCATTGCCCTGGTCCCGAAGGGTTGCCGGTATGGCCGCAGTATTGCGCCTGCAGGCTAACTGTTAGGTAGCTAAAAATGAGTAAGGTGTATAGTGTTTTCATAGGTGTTGCTTCATGATAAATATAACAATTTTGTAATTCGGCAATATTGGTGCAATGGATTACTTTCGCCGGCGCCTGTAAAAAAAATCCCTGTATCTATGAAAATCTCAATTACCGTCTTCATTTTTTTGTTGTTATCGCTAAATATTTCTGCGCAGCTAAGCGCCGATGGCTTCCCTATCATAAACCCACAAAATGTAACCATAGTGCGCGATAGCTTTGGCATACCGCACATATTTGGCAAAACCGATGCCGAGGTGGCTTACGGACTGGCCTGGGCCAATGCTGAAGATGCTTTTCATATTACCGAAGAGTTGATATATACCGGTAAGGGCTATATGGGTCGCTGCGATGGTGTTAGTGGTGCTAAAAACGATTTTTTTGTGCATGCCATAGGAGCGCGTAAGCTGGTAGAGGAAAGATTTGATGCCGACCTTTCGCCGGAGTTTAAAAAGTATATCGATGGTTTTGTGCAGGGGCTTAATGCCTATGCAGCAGCCCATCCCGAAGAGGTAAAAGTAAAGAGTGCGTTTCCGCTTACATCAAAAGATATTATTACCTGCTATACGGTTATTATGTCGGTTTTGTCCCGCTCTCCCGACCCTATTGGCGATGCAATAGCCGGTAAATTTGACAATACTGAAGTATATCCAAAACATCTGGAGCCTTCGGTTGGCTCTAATGCGTTTGCCCTAAACGCTTCAAAAATGGAAGATGGTAAACCTTTTATATGCATTAACCCGCACATGGGTTTTGATGGCCTATTATCTTTTTACGAAGCACATCTGCAAAGCGAAGAAGGCCTCAATATGGAAGGTTGTATGTTCCAGGGTTGCTCATCGCTGGCTATGGGTGTGAACGAAAATCTGGGCTGGGGTATGACCTGGAATAATTTTGATAAACTGGACGTATTTAAACTTAAAACAAATCCGCGGCATAAACTAGAATATGAGTTTGATGGCAAATGGGAAAAACTGGAGAAACGGCCTGTGTGGCTAAAAGTAAACCTGGCTAAAAAAGGAAAGTTTGTATTGCCGGTTAAAAAAATGACTTACTGGAGCAAGTATGGCGCTACTGTAAAAAGCGATAAAAGCAATAGTTTTTATGCGGTGCGTTTTCCGGGTAATATGACCATTAAGACCGGAGAACAGCTTTATAAAATGAACAAAGCAAGAAACTACAATGAATATTGGGATGCTATACGTTTGCATTCCATTACGCTTTTCAATATTGTGTATGCCGATAGAAATGACAATATCTTTTATCTTAACCATGGCATGTTTCCCGATAGGGATACTACCTTTAATTGGGAGGGACTGGTAGCAGGTAATACATCAAAAACCTTATGGACTAAGTTAATACCCCTGGATAGTATGACCCGCCAGATTAACCCTGCCTGTGGTTATGTTTACAATACCAATAACTCGCCTTTGCATAATACCAGTAGTGAGTGTACCAATGGCTATTGTATTACAGCCCGCAAACTTATAGATGGCCGCCCCGGCGATAATAACCGCGCTGTCCGTTTTCAGGAGCTAATCGGTGCTAAAAATAAGTTTACATGGAAGGATATGCACGACCTTAAATTTGATATCACCCTGTCAGAAAAAAGCCCGTTATATAAAAGTAGCGCGCCGCTTTTTAAACTGGATGCAAACAAATACCCCGATTTAAAAGAGGCTATTGATATTCTTAAAAGCTGGAACCGGGTAAGCGATATACATGAATGTGCCCCTACTTTATACGGCTTGGTAATAAAAGATGTGTTTGAAAAGCATGATTGGGACGATGCCAACTTCGTATTAGGGTTCAACGCGCCCGAACAGGAGTGGGCCGATGCACTGCGCAATGCCTGCGATACGCTTAAACACCATTTTGGCACTGTAAAAGTAGAATGGGGCACCGTACACCGCAATATACGTGGTAATGTAGATTTGCCTTTGCGCGGCTTTGCGGATATGCTGAGCCCCACATACCCTAAGCGTGTTAAAGATGCAGCTAAACTACGCTTTCGCCCCGGCCATGGCGATACCTATACCATGTTTGCCACATTTGGTAAAAACGGAGTGGAGCGATTAGAAGCTTTGCAACCGGCCGGCAACTCGCAGCGTGCCGATAGCAAACATTATAGCGACCAGGTAGAACTCTTCAGCCGACAGGCACTGCGCCCGCTTAGCTTAAAGAAAGAAGATGTGATGAAGAAGGCAGAGAGGGTATATCACCCCCAAACCCCCTAAAGGGGGCTTTAACAGCCAATACAAAATACAAACAGCCACAAGATAATTCTTAGTGGCTGTTTGTATTAAAGTCATCTTTTGTTTCATCCCGCCTCCGCGGGAAGGGGATTTAGGGGTTTTACTCCTGATAGACTATAACCCTGCTCCATACCGACTTTTTGGTTTTGCCGCTGGTGCCATCTACCTTAATGTAAACGGGTATTGGGTTGCGTATCTTTTTTATCTCGCGTATAGCATCGGCGCTTAGCGTATCGGCGTTGCTGTTGTATTGTTTGCCTTCGCGCTCCATTAAAGCCACGGTTACATTAGTAACCTTCACGGGCTTCATATTGGTTTCGCTTTCGTACATGGTTACAAACGGCTTATTGCTGGTAAACAGGTCCTTCACGTAAGTCTTATTGCGCTCCAGAAAAACCTTGTCGTTTACCTTTATCAGATTGTTTTTAGGATTGCTTAGCACGGGAAACAGCTTCTCGGGTACCTTGATGATAAACTTCTTCTGAAACAGCATAATGCGCGAGCCGCTGATGCTGTTTACAATTACGCGCAGCGTGGCTGTATCAACATCGCCATACTTGGTGCTATTGGGTATAATTACCAGCACGCTATCGTTTTGTATAGCCAGGCCTTTCTCAAACAAAAACTGTGATATTTTATACTCGGGTGAAACCCGGATTTTAAACTCGTATTCCTTCTTATTCTCCAGCGTATCTATTTTAGGCCTTAGCCATATTTCGCTGCGGTTGGTGATGGGTATAAATATTTCAGCACTGGTTTTTTGGCCAAAAGCCTGTACACCAGCTACTAAAAATACAAACAGTAAGAGGTTTTTTAGTAAAACACTCATGGTTCCTTCCATCTCTTTAACGCAAAATACGCAAATAGGTTAGCGCACTCTACAAGTTATAGGCTGTAAAGTAAAGCTTAAAGCCGCAGTAAACAACCATTTGACGGCGTTTTTTGAACAAAACCTGCGTTTTATTGGCGTTGACCATTTCGGCATGCTATAACCCAATTGCGGAAATAGACCATAGTGTAAGTATTGTCCGGTTGCTTTCTAAAGAAGGTAATTATGGCATGGCCGGTATGGTTGGTAGTTGCGTATATGCGTTTAAGCGTATTGGTATAAAAGCTATCTATTAAACGCATGTTTACCACTGAAATAGAATCATACATGCCTTGCACTGTTGTCAAGTCTATCATTACTGAATTGCATATAGTGTCCTCTGCAGGACCTAGTTTCCAGTTGCCGATTTTTATATGGCCCACAGCCGTAGTGGCTTTCTTTTTTACAATAAAGGTTTCACTTGACTGGGCATAACCCGCCACTACGCAATGTACACAGATAATTACTTGTAACATTTTTTTCATCGCACATCAATTCGGTAAGGTCCTATTTGCCTGTCTTCCGGAGGATCATTAAAACTGTGGTAGCTTGCGTATATTAAAACATAACAACCGCTGTCCATTGTTTTTAAACTTTTTATCATATCCGCGGATAGTTTTAAGCCCTCTGTAGAAATACGTTTGATTTCTCCAGGCCGACAAAAGTCTATTGAGAGTTTGCTAATAATCCGGCTGTTACTTAAAGAACGAGGCGTAAATAAAGCAAGTTGTTTATTTACTTTGTTTAGTAACGAATCTTTTGAACTCGTTTTATTGCCGAAAGTATTTCCTGCGGACTCTAAAAGTATGTCAGGCTGTTGATTAAATACGGTTAGGGCCCCCAGAGTATATTCAGTATTTACTTTAGGCATTATAGTGAAGTTGCGGCTGAACATTACCGAGTTGTCTTTGCGTAAAAACAACTCCAGTAGATGCTTTTTAGGAGAGCTGGTTGAGTTATAAGTGTGTATACATACAGCTGTATCGTTCAGCCACACCTGCCCGCCTGCAAACTTACCCGGTATAAGCTCTTTTGTAGAAATACCATAAGCCTTAAAATAATAATAGTTATCACCGGCCAGCGTATCATACTTACATTCAATAAATACCTTCTTCTTTTTAGCTACGCTAAAGGTGGCATCACTTTGTGCGAATGAGCAAAGCCCGTGGAACAGAAATAATATAAATAGCAATACTCTCATCATTCAAACTGGCTTCGGTTAGCGCGCACCCTAATGTAGTGCACGTAAATTGGTTTCACTTTGCCTTGCTGCTCCCGCTTATATAAAATCAATGCTGCCTGCCCTTCGCCCAAGGGTGTTTTAATAGTGGCTTTAGTTCCTTCTAATTTAAAATCCATGCCCATTACAAATAGCGAATCATACCTGCCTTCGGCTTCTTTAAAATCAAACTTATGTGTATGGTTAAAGGGCAAAGTGTCTATGCCTTTCAAAAATTTAAAGTCGTACCGAACCGGAAAGTGATTGCGGCCGATATGGAAATCAACCTCTGTTTGCGCTGCGCAAAAGCCTGCAATAAGTAAACACAATATGGTGGCAGCGCTGTGCATATTTTAAAACTTATTTATCTTATCATTTATCAGGTAAACTCTTAACGGCTCGCGGATAATAAACGTATCACCATCCAGCAAATATTTAATGTTGCTTATCTGTATCACATTGCCATCCTGCATTTTATCTATCCGGTCGCGCATTTCAAAGGTCATACGGTTGCCGGTAGCTTTCAGCGTATCCATAGTGCCCCGCCCTGATGTCTGCATTTGAAATGAAAGCACCGGGTGGCTGATACGCTTTAAGTCCGGGTCATTTGTTTTAGGTACGTTTACGTAGCCCTGTGCCACTACCTTCATGCGGTGGATAGATGAGTCGTTATTCACCCCATCTACATTCGGTTTAGGTTCGGCAAAAGTGCGTACGGCATATTCCTGCACCAGCGCCAGTGTCCGCTTACCATTACCTACATGCGCATATATCTTAAGCATACCGGTGCCGGTCTTAGATGGCTTAATGGCAAATACAGAATCTTTTCTCAATATCGTGCCTTCGGTAAATACAATGGTATCTATAACAGTAGCATCTGATTTTGTAATCATAAATTTTTTCGACACGTTTTTATAAAGTAAATCTGTAACCGGACTGATAGTAACAGAAGGCTGCGCAGCACTTACCGTAAACACCGCATCCCCACTCTGTGCATGAGCGAGGACCGGCACTAAAAGTGCTAGTATTAAGTAGCAAGTATTGAGTATTGAGATTTTGGTTTTTTGCATTTAAGTCCCCTTTAGGGGATTTAGGGGTTGTTTTATATTTCCAAATACTCCCTCGCTTCATCTGTGCTTTTAAAACTCTTATCTATCACATTCAGCTCCAGGGTCATTTCTCCACTTGTTTTTTGTGCGGCGCTAAAATCCGAAGATTTAATGAAAGCCACTTTCAAATCATTGGTTACTACCCACAGCAGGTTTTCTCTCTTAGGGTCGAAACGGAAGTTATTCAAAGCGGTTGGATAATAGGTAAACATAGCGTTGCGGCCTTTCTCTACCAGGTAGCAGGTTTGTATTTTCAGCGGCTCCTTGGTTTTGGCATCCTTAAGTTTGGCGGCTACCAATGCTCCTTGTGGCATTCTATTCGGCTGATCGCAATTCCATATTCCAAACGATGCCACCTGGAAGGTGCGGAAAACAAGGTCGCTTTGTTGCATACGGGCCTCATACATTTTACGGCGCTCTGCCTGCTCCGCTATCTCCTTTTTAATCTTCTCTTCTACCAGTTTGGCGCGCTCTTCCAATTCTATCTTTAACCGCGCTTCGTCCGCTTTTTTCTTACCCAGCTTGGTTTTGTATTCTTCGTATTTCTCTTCATATATTTTGGTAGCTGCGTTTATATCCTTGTCTTCAAACACCGGTGTGGCTACTACGGTATAAGTTTCTTTGGCATTGCTAAACACCACCTCGTAGTTAACGGAGCCGGTTATGCGTTTAAGTTCCACATTCTCCCACAGTATCTTGGCTTTTTGCGCATCGTAGCTTTTATCCTCTACCTGAAATTTCATGTTGTTATAAACCGCTATCTCCGGAAACTCTTTTTCATCTACACGGATATTGAAGCGGTGCTTGTCTTTATTTACCTTCTTAGGCTCTACAGGCTTTTGCTGTTCCAGCTGTGCAATTTCGCGTTTGGTATTGGCAAGCTGGTTCAGTACTTTTTGCGAGGGGGCATCAATTGCCGCCGGTGTTTTTTCTGCCCGCGCTGTTATCGTGCTGTCGTTTGGCATATTCTCAACCGGCTCATTAAAATTCTTCTGCGCCAGGTAAACCCATTCTTTTTTAGTGGTGTCCAGGTAATAGGTATTGAATCTATCCTCATTATTCGCCGATACCATATCTACAGTTATAAAAGCATCGGGGTTTGTTTTAAGTGGCTTACCGTTCTGGCTGGCAGATATCTCCATCATACCCGCCGTTTCAAAGTGGAACTGCTCACCCGCGCTATCATAAGTCATAGGTATGCCTGCCAGAAAAACATCCAACACTTTATGAAACTCGCGGTAGTCTAACTTTACCTTCCCCTTTACCGGCTGGCCGTTTTCATCTAAAAAGGCGCCGGCTGGTATATGTATTTTGCTTCCGCTGGGGTGTGTCAGGTTCGAGTCGCTTTCGGCATCTATTACATAGCTTTCGCTCTTTATATCTGCCTCAGCTACCGGCGGCTGTATAAAAGCCGGCGGCGTAACCGATTCGAAGCTATCGGGAGTAAGCTGTGTATACATTATAACAGCAGCTACGCTGGCTACCAATACTGCCGATGCACCAAACCAGAATTTAGGAGCCTTGAAGAAAGGCGTTTTGGCCGCCTTGTAGCTCTTCATCAGCTGGTTAAAATCGCCCTTGCTGGCAAGGTCTGCATCGGTAAGCGGCGGACGGTTCATATTTATTTTAAAATTTTTCATTGTATAAAGAGTATTGAATAATGAGTGTTTTGAAATAAGACAAATGCTACTATCGGCTTATAAAGCCATCTTCTTCTCCAGTATGGGTTTTAGTTTATCAAGTATGCGGTACAACTTCATTTTGGCATTGGCTTCGGTTATGCTCAGTATTTCGCCAATTTCTTTAAAGGCGCGTTTTTCGAAAAAGCGCATTTCTACCAGCTGAAAATCTTCTTCATCCAGACCAGTAAGGGCATCCAGCAGTATGCTTTCTTTTTCTTCTACGCCGCCCTCATTCATTTCCTCCACTATGTCCTTCAGGTGTTTTTCCTCCAGGTTTACTCCCCGCTGCTTTTCGTTCTTTCTAAAGGCCTGGTTAAGCTCGTTAATGGCAATGCGGTACAGCCAGCTGCTGAAAGGGAAACCCCTTAACTCGTATTTATTGAGCGACAGCATAGCCTGCAGAAAAACCTGCTGGGTAATGTCGTAGGCATCGTCTTTAGTGGTTACACGCTGATACACAAACTTCAATATCTGTGTATAGTACTTTTCGTAGAGGGGTTGAAACTTATCGCGGTTTGCCTGTGCCGCCAGTATCAGCTTGTCCTCCTCGGTTAAAATTTTGGTTTCTATTCCCTGCATGTGTTGCCCGGTTAATATGGTGGTTATTGCCTGCATTCGGTTGTATAATACAGGCGCGATTTAAAAGTAACAGAATAGGGAAATAAATATTGCGATGCGTTTGTATTTATGAGGCTTTAGCCTCTGTTTTAAAAGCATCTATTCCGATTATCTCATTGCCGTCTGCTTCAGCGGACGGAGAATGGCCGGTAAGAAAACTCTTTATAAGACCCTATTTTTCACATTTTGCTGTTTCCAAGTTTATATTTTTGCGACCTTAAATTTTGATACTATCCGGTGAGAAATTTTACCCTCCGTTTTTTTATTTGCTTGTTATCTGTAGGCTGCGGGCTTAAATCGGCTTATGCCCAAAATGCTCCCAAATACACCCTGAGCGGCTATATAAAAGATGGCAGCAATGGTGAGAGCCTGCTGGCTGCCAGCGTATATGCTCAGGAAATTGCCAAGGGCACCAATACCAACGAATACGGTTTCTACTCTATTACTCTACCATCTGACACCTATACTATTAAAATTACGTATGTAGGCCTTGCCACACAGGTAAAAACTATAGTGCTGGATAAGGATATACGGCTGAATGTAGAGCTGGGTGCCACAGCTACCGAAATACAGGAGGTAGTGGTTACCGGCGAAAAGAAAGGCGCTAATGTAGAAAGTACCGATATGGGCCGCCAGGAACTGAAGGTTGAAGTTTCTAAAGCCCTGCCTGCTTTGTTTGGCGAGGTAGATATTTTAAAAACAATACAGCTATTGCCGGGCATTATGGCATCGGGCGAGGGTAACTCAGGCTTTTATGTACGCGGCGGAGGCCCCGACCAAAACCTAGTATTGCTGGATGATGCAGTAGTCTATAACACCGGGCACCTGTTTGGTTTCTTTTCGGTATTTAACAGCGATGCCGTAAAAAGTACTACGGTAGTTAAAGGCGGCATGCCTGCTGAGTATGGCGGACGTATATCTTCGGTGGTAGATGTATCAATGAAAGAGGGCAACATGAAAAAGTGGAATGTAGAGGGTGGACTTGGCCTTATATCATCGCGCCTTACCATACAGGGGCCTATCAAAAAGAATAAGTGCTCTTTCATTCTATCGGGCCGCCGCACGTATATCGACCTTATTATGAAACCCATTTTACCTAAAATTGGTGATGGGGAGTTTGCCGGTAATGAGTATTATTTCTACGACATAAACGCCAAAATAAATTACGTGGTAAACGACCGCGACCGCCTTTACCTGAGCGGTTACTTTGGGCGCGATGTGTTTAATTTTAAAGATCCCAGCGGTATATTCAAGCTTAACTTTCCGTGGGGTAATTCTACGGCTACCTTCCGCTGGAACCACCTCTTTAGCGATAAGCTGTTCCTGAACACCATGTTTATTTACAACGATTTTGGTTTTAAGGCCAATACCGGTTTTCAGGATATTAAGTTCGCACTTAACTCGAGCGTGCAGGAGGCTACGGCCAAAATGGATTTTGATTATTCGCCATTACCCGGCCATGCTATGAAATTTGGCCTGCAGTACAACTTCCATGTGTTTACACCTTATACAGCATCTGGCAATGCCGGTGGTGTTGACCTTAAGACCACTAACCAGGAAAAGAAATTTGCGCACGAAACTGCACTGTATTTCCTCGATGATTTTGAAGTAAACAGCTGGCTGAAGATAAACGCCGGTGTGCGTGGCTCTATCTTTACGTTTATGGGCCCATTCAGCAAAACTGTTTTCCGCGATGGGCGTGCTGTAGATACACTGAGTTACAAACCCGGGCAAAACATCAGAACCTATTGGGGTATAGAGCCGCGCTTGTCTATGCGCTTTAAGGTCAGCAAAAACTCATCTATCAAGTTGGGCGCCACTATGAACCAGCAGTATGTGCATTTGGTGTCATCCTCCACTACTACATTGCCTATCGACCTTTGGGTGCCCAGCACGGCTGTAGTTAAACCGCAGATAGGTGCACAAGGCTCTATCGGTTACTTCCATAATTTTAAAGATGATATGATAGAAACCTCGGTAGAGGTTTATTACAAGCACCTTTGGAACCAGATTGAATATGGCGAAAGCGCCGTGGGCAACATTACTATTGATGTAGAAGACCAGTTTACCTTTGGTAAAGGCTGGAGCTATGGTGCCGAGTTTTTCGTAAAGAAAGCCAAAGGCAAATGGACGGGATGGATAGGTTACACGCTGGCATGGACCTGGCGTAAGTTTCCTGAGATTAACGGCGGCAAGCCCTTCCTGGCCCGCTACGACCGCCGCCACGATATAAGCATAGTGCAGATGTATGAGATAAACAAGCACTGGAAAATTTCGGCCACCTGGGTATTTGCTACCGGCCAGCGTACTACGCTACCTGTCTCTTTCTTTATGAACGAAGGCGAAGTGCATTTTGTATATGGCGAACGCAACTGGTACCGCCTGCCAAGTTACCACCGGTTAGACCTTGGCTTTGTTTACACCATTATACCTAAAAAGGTGAGGAAGATAAATTTCACATCTGATATATCCGTATCTATTTACAACGCTTATAACCGCATGAACCCCTTCTTTATTTATGTAGACCCTAAGGGTGTAATAGGCGGCAGCACCAATGATGCAAACGGCGATAACAACTCGCTTCGCTTTCAGGCCAAGCAGGTTTCGCTGTTCCCTATTTTACCAAGCATAACGTGGAATTTTAAATTTTAGAACCAAGATGTTAGACAACAAGAAAATACAAGAATACTTCTGCCGGCTGCTTCCGTGGTCTGTAGCTAGTCGTCCATGGTCGCTCATGCTTTGCATCTTTTTCGCCGTTCTCATTACCTCTTCCTGCAGCAAAAACATAGATATAGAAATACCTGAAGGCGCCAAGCAGGTTGTGGTAGAAGGCACCATAGAAACCGACCGTCCGCCTTTTGTAATACTGACCAAGAGCCAGAAATTTTTCGATGCTATAGACCCTAACAATATTGGCAATTACTTTGTGCACGGCGCTAACATGCAGGTAACCGGCAGCGATGGCACACAAACCGAGTTGGTAGAACTATGCCTGCAAAACCTTGGCCTGCCTGCCGACCAGGCTAAGCAGGTGTTGGATGCCCTTGGCTTTGCAGCTGTGGACTCTACACAAATACCCAACGTGTGTATTTATACCGTGCCCGATGTAGCTAACTACTTTCTTACCGGCACCTGCAGTTTTATGGGTAAAGAGCGCACTACTTATAACCTGGATATTAAAGCGCCGGGGTTTGTAAATGTGAACGACTCTATTCACGTAACCTCTACCACTTATATTCCTACTGCTATTGGTATAGATTCATTAAGCCTGAAAGAACATACCAACCCCGACTACCGCGATAGTATGATGGCCGTATACGCCTATGTAACCGTGCCCGATACCTTTGGCAACTTTGTGCGGTTTATGACCAAGCGCAACGATGAACCATTCTACAAAGCCTTTGGTGGCACAGTTTACGACGACCGTCTTTTTGTAGGCCTTAGCCTGGGCTTACCTATCGAGCGTGGACAGGCCCCCAACGCCAAGTTTGATATAAATACCGACTCTTACTTCTGGCGGGGCGATACCGTAATTGTAAAATGGAGCAACATCGATAGCCGCACTTACGATTTCTTTTTCACCCTCGAAAATGATGGTGGCGATAGCCCTTTCTCGTCGCCTGTAAAAATCAAGAGCAACATCAGCAACGGCCTGGGCATCTGGGCGGGTTATGCCACCCGGTATTACGGCGTTCGGATACCGCAGTAGTTCATAGGTTGTTGGCTGTTTAATTCCCCTTACAAGGGGGTAGGAGGTGGCTATTCCTCGTTTTCGCTGGCCCTTACCTTCCAGATAAAACCATCAATTATATAGTGCGTAAGTTGTGGTAGCGTTAACAACGGCACGATTACAGCCAGCAGCAAATTGGTTTTTACCTGCGGTAAAAAATAGAACGCACCAAATACATCTTTATGGTCATTCCATACCAGGGCGTCCCAAACCCCTTCTTCTACAAATGAAAAAAAGAAAAGAATGAGCAAAAAAAGTACTATACCATAACTGCTGAATACAGCGCGCAAAAGAATACTGGTTTGTTCCTTTTTCTGTTCAGCTTTGCGCTTTCCAAATATCCAGATGAGTGCCATATAGGGTATGCCATGCGATATTACGTTAAGCGCAGTAAAGGCTACATCGCCGTTAAAATAAACGATGCCAAAAAACCAGGATATAAACGTACCCGCCATCAGCAGGTTTTTCGGTAAGTTAAAAGTCCTTGACCGGAAGCTTTGCAAGGTTTCTTTACCAAGATAAAGCAGAAAGATGCCTATGTATAAATAGGTGCCTACATATAAAAGGAAATCTGATTTGAAATAATAAAAATCTCCTTCTACAAACCAATCGAAGTTGCGCTTGCCCGAAAGGTGCCAATGCAATACAGGGTAAATAGTGGCGGCATACACAGCCAGTGCATCAATAGTGCGATTGATGCGATTGGGAGTTTCTTTGCGGGAGTAAAGGCGAATAAACCCATATTGCTGACGTATGAAATGGAATACAGCAATGTATGCCAGCACACGCCAAAACACCATAGCGCCTATTGAATACAACAATACCCCACCGATAAATGCAAGCAAGGGTATGTTAATGAGCAGGTTCCTGTGCTTATGGTGCATCTCTTTATCAAAATACGTACGATATAGTGTAGAATATACATGGGCCACATCTATAAGCAAAACAAGGCTAACCCATATAGCCGTTGTCATCCCTTCCTGGTTCTTAAATTTTTCGGGTAGCAGTGCAATTATTGCAAGGGTAGCAAAGGGTGGCAATAGTATAAACAAGCTGTCGATACCCAGCGAATGCAACCATGGTTGTTTGCTATTGTTCATATACTTATAGCCCTTGCAAAAGTTTATCGGCGGCGCGAATGCCGGAATAAAATGCTTCTTCAAAAATAGAAATGCCGCTTAAATCGCTGTGTGCAAAAAACAGGCGGTTATCAATCTCCTGATTGGCGGCTGCGCGTTCCTTGCCACTAATAAAACCCGGCAGTGGCCTTGCCATAGCATGCCCCCAAAGCCATATGTCTATATGCTGTAAGCACTGTTCAAAATTTACATGTGCGTTTTTCATATCTGTAACAATCAGGTTTGCCCAATCGGCATGTGTGCGGCTATATGCTTTCATGCGTTCTGCCCTGGGTTCAGTTTCAGTAAGTGGAAGGTAGTAAGTAAATACCCGGCGCTTGTCGAAGGCATTTAAATGCTGATGGCAGGCATTTACATAACCCAGCGAATTGCTGTTGTAAAACACATTATCCCAACACAGGCTATGTCCACGGCTGGCGGGTGTTTTGTTAAGAGTAATATTGGCCACTACCCATGGGGTGTAACTGAATTTATCATAATCAATAGCACGCTTTACTTGTAATATCTTTTTATTTACATACTGCGGGGTAGCCAGTATTACTTTATCAGCAATTAACCGGTGTGTCTTTTCAGTAGCGGTATTGTAATAGCATATCTCAACTTTATTGTCAGTTGTATCGGCCACACGGTATACCACATTACCTGTCTTTACATTGCCTGGTGTAAAAGAGTTGCTTAGCTTATTTACCAGGAATTTGTTGCCCTCGGGCCAGGTAAGCACATCTTGGTGTTTGGCATTGGCACCGTTACCTTTGCGCCCGGCAAAATAATGCAACCCGGCCCACGCCGATGTTGTTTGCAAGGTAGATCCGTAGTCATCTCTGCAGCAGTAATTAAGATACCATAAAAGGTAAGGCGAGGTAAATTTGTTTTGTTTTAAAAAATCGGCAAACGATATCCCATCCAGTTCCGCCCACTCTTTTCCTTTGCTACTGTCGTCTATTGGTATGGCAAATAAATCTTTTCCATCAGGCCCTACGGCATTGCGGTAAGTATCGGTTAAGGCCATAAACCGTTTTACCTGTGCGTGGTCTTCATTACTTAAACCCAGATTGGGCAGCAGGCCTTCCTGCCAGGTACCATGTATAAACAACCTTTCCTCGGGCATGGCACAAAGGTGAAACTCATTATACTCCGGTAATCCCTCGCTATTGTAGCCCGTTATACTGCCACACTCTTCTAAAAACTGTAGCATGTCTTTCATGCGCACATCGGGTACCGGTAAGTAATGGGCACCCCATGGGTACTCGGTTACTTCATTTTTACCACTGGCCGAGTTGCCACCGGTATCATTTCCCAATTCAAGCAGCAAAAAATTGCTAAGCCCTTTTTGTTGAAGTCGCCGCGCAGCCGATAGTCCGCTAATGCCACCGCCGATAATTGCAACAGGTATAGTTGATGTCTCTCCCGGCTCGGCAAAATTAAAGCCTCCGCGCAGTAAGTGCCCCGCTTTAGAGTTAGCGCCAACAATGCTGCCCGGCACCGGTGCCTTTATCCCTTTATGCAGGGCCACCTGTATTAGCTTGCCTCCAATTAAAACACCCGCAGCAAGTGCAGCCCCGCCTGCTATAAATTGTTGGCGCGAAATTTTTTTACTGGGCATAAGCGCTCCATTCTTCCTCAAAATAATTTACCAGCGCCTGATTGTTCAGTTTATTAATATCTGTTTTGCGCTCGGCCATATCTGCCGGAAAATTAAACATTTGATCTACCACCGGCGGAGAGATAAACTTTAGCGATGCCGGATAATTATCATCCTGTTGTATAGTATCGTTTAAGCTTGCCAGTACATAACCCCACTCACCGAAAGAAGGCACGTAGGCATGGTAGGGTAATGTTTTAAAGCCACAGGATTCCAGCGTGTGCACAATACACCAGTACGACTTGGGTGCAGCCAATGGAGAAGTGGATTGAATAACCGCAACAGCATCGCTATTCAATCTTTGTTTCAGCACATTATAAAAGGCCGTGGTATAAAGTTTGCCGAGCGAATAATTAGACGGGTCAGGAAAATCGATAACAACAAAATCGAATTTATGGGTGCTCTGTTTTAACCATTGAAAAGCATCGGTATTAACCACAGTTACCTTCTTACTAAGCAGTGCGTTGTTATTTAAACCGGTCAGCATTTTGTTGCTGCTAAAAAGGCTTGTCATATCCCTATCCAGATCTATAAGTGTAATGGTTTTTACCGATGGGTATTTTAATATTTCGCGCACGGCCATGCCATCGCCGCCGCCCAGTACCAATATGTTTACGGGAGAATCAACCAGGGCTATGCCCGGATGAATAAGCGATTCGTGATACCGGTATTCATCGGCAGAGCTGAATTGCAAATTGCCGTTGAGGTACAGGCGTAAATCGCGTTTGTTTTTAGTAAGTATAATGCGCTGATAAGGCGATGATTTTGAGTAAATCACCGGCTCGGCATAAGCCATGCCCTCGGCTATAGTGGTTAGTTTATCGGCCAACACAAAACCCGCCAGTAGCAATCCTGTAACAACCAGCGAAGTAATTTTTAAAAATCCGGCCAGCTTCATTTCCTTTTCAAACTTAAGGCATACAAAATAGGCTACCAGCACGTTCAAAATACCAAACATCATAGAGGTGCGAATAAGCCCCAGGTAAGGTACCAGCAGCAAAGGGAAAGCTACAGAGGCCAGCAGGGCGCCTATATAATCAAAGGTAAATACTTTGGATACCAGCTCGCTAAACTCAACTTTATCTTTAAGTATACGCAGCAGCAGTGGTATCTCCATGCCTACCAGCGTGCCGGTAATGGATATAAGCGCATACAGAATTACACGGAAAGAAGATACATGCTCAAATAACATAAACAGCAATACAGAGGATATGCCACCCACCAGCCCCACAAGTATTTCAATTTGCACAAACCAGCCCAGCGTATTGCGCTGTATATATTTAGATAGGTAGGAGCCTATACCCATACTGAACAGATAGACACCTATAATAGTTGAGAACTGGGTTACCGAATCGCCTAACAGGTAACTGGCCAGGGTGCCCGCCACAAGCTCATATACCAGCCCGCAGGTAGCAATTACAAATACCGATAATAAAAGCAGTATATACATAACCGCCTACCCGTGTATGGCAAAGCCAATAATTATTGCAATAGCAATAATAAAAGCACTGGCTACCATAGCCACCGCCATGTTTTTATTATCTATAACCTCTTTGTAAAGATTTTCGGGTGTAAATTTTTCAATTGCATAAAAACTCACTACCAGTATTACTATACCGATAAGCGAAAATACGATGGAGTTCATTATTGCTCCCGGATGAATTATCTGTTCCATGTTTTATGTTTTATTATTTGTGATGAAATCCGTTTGATGGGCCCTGGCTTTGCCAGCTTGCGTTGTTGTTTAATGGGAAATAGGCCCTGCCCGTAAGGCTACAATAGAAAAAACCTGCCGAAATGAGGGAAACCCACAGCAGGTATACAATGTAAGTTTTAGACCAGTTGTGCTTATTCATCGCTATCATCTTCATAGGGTGTATAATTGCTGTCGAACCAGCGCTGTTTTTCGTAGCTTCTTTCGCGGTAATACTGTATAAAAGGTATTATAGCCAATAGAAACCAGGCAAATGCCAGGTTGCCCCAGGCCGGTACATCGCGTTTCAGTTGCAATTCAAAATTCATATCAGGGCCGTAGGTTTCTCGTACCGGGGTAATTAACAGGTGGTAGCGCCCCTCGGGCACCGCATTTATTACACGGGTAGCATTATTCGAACCCTCGCTCCAGTGCTCTCCCCCCTCGTAGCCGGAGTAATACTCTACGCCTATTTCAAGGTCGACATCATCATCGGTTTTTTCATTAATTAGGGTAATGTCGGTTTCAAACCAGCTATTGGCCACATCTGCAGTTAAGGCTACCTCCAAATTGCGCGTACCTTGCACCAAATCGAAAGATGGCGATACTATTGCTTTGGCCGGCATTTCGGCCGCAGAAACCCTGCCCGTGTAGTTGTAGACTACATTGTTTCCGCCAGTGTAATAAAAGGCAAACTGGGCCATTAATATAGCCATACCTGCCAGCACAGCTACCGCAAGTGCCTTGGCAAAAGGCACCGAAAACGATTGAGGTTGTATTACGCCTATACCGGTTCTTTTCGGTAGTGCATCTGTTTTAAAAATACGTTGTATATCTTCCGGTTCAATGTAGTAACCGTGCAACCACTTTATTTCTTTAGCGGTATACTCCCTAACCAGTATTTGCGGCGGGGCAATATAATCCTGTAGCTTGGGCTTGCCGGTTCCATGTACATCGTAGGCAAATTCACCGCTGGCAACAATTACTTTGCCCAGGTATTTGCTATACAACCAGTACATGTTGTTTTCATATTGTACCTCACGGGTATACGTATCTATCGATACATGAAAATCAACTTCTTTAAGAAACATCCAATGGCCATTGTATTCACTTAGGTAAGCGTATCCGTATATGGGGTTAAACAGGATATACTCTGCCCAATTGTATTTATACCTGGTTTCCTTTTTTACAATAAATCCTACTACCGTATAACTTTTGTCTTCAATTTCGCCTTGTGTACCCAGTGGTATAAGCGGTTTCTCGGCAGGCTTTTCTTTCTTAATTAAATGCGAAAATGCTCCATTGTGTATCTGGTAATAAGAGCCACACTGGCCACAGGCATACTTTTTTGCCTGTGCTTGTGTATATGCCTGCAGCAGGTTGCCACAGGTACACTTATGGGTTAATGGTTTTATACCCACATCATTGCCCGTGGCAGGCATATTTTTCAAATTGGTAAGCTCAAGGCTTTGCCAGGTTACAACAGTGCCTTGTAAGTAGTAAAGTGTTTTATCCGGTGTTTTAATAATAAAGATGGCCTGGCCATCATCGCCCCGCAAATCATAAAACGTAGCCCCTTCATTTTGGGGCGGCATGTCACCGGTTTCTCCTTCTATGTTCCGTCCGGCAATTTTATCGGTAGTTACAAGCCTGCACGACCCTAACTCAGGCAATGCATAATATTTATCGCAATCGCCCGACCATAAAGCAGGCTCGGGTATAGCATTGTAGGCTACCTTTTTGTTATAAGCAAAAACAAATTTGCCCGCACTTTCTATTAGCCAGGCCAACTCATCGGTTTTACTTACCACTACCGACCATAAATTGTAATAGCTGCCCGATGTTTCTATACGGTAGCGTCCTGTTACTGTAAATCCGGAGCCTTGGATTTTTCCGGTGCTGCCGGTTTTAATTGCACTTAGGTCTTCTGCAAATTTTACAACTGTAACCTTGCCATGTTTGGGGTGCTTGTAATTTACGCAGCCACAGCTATCGCATACACGCATTTGCGAGTAGTCGGACTGTATGCCCAACTGCGTATTACACTCCGCACAAAGTATATAGCTGCCTTTGCCAAAGTGCATATTCTATCTCTTAATTTCGTGAATGGTGTTAGATGTAGCATTGAAATATTCCAGTATGTGCCGGGTTATTTCTTTTGCATGGCCATCGTTTACGCGCTCGTAGTTGGAAAGAAACACATCAAACGTTGCCCTATTGTATTCTGGCCAGGTATGTATAGCTATGTGCGATTCGGTAAGGCAAACCATGGCCGTAAACCCCGCTTCGGGAAAAGAATGATAAACATCTCCCAGGCTGTTCAACTTGTATTTTGCTATCAGGCTATTTAGCAAGGCCGCAAAGCCACGGGTATCTTTAAGTTTTGCTCCTTCCAGCGACTCAAAATCGCATATAACATGAAGGCCCGGCATATATTGTGGGTGAGGGAGTGTTCCGTTCATATAAGTAAATTTATAAAGCTGTATCAAATTACATAAAGTGGGCAACAGAAACTTACCAACGTTCGGCACTTTTCAACCCGGTGGGCTTTGTCGAATTATTCCCAATTTTGATTAATCTCATGTGCGTTATTGTCCCACAATATTATTTTCGCCCCGCTTAAAATTTATAAAATGAGTACACAGGTAGAAAAATTCAACTGCTTAATTATTGGTTCGGGTCCTGCGGGCTACACAGCGGCTATATATGCTGCACGCGCAGGTTTAAAACCCGTGATGTATACAGGCTTGCTGCAGGGCGGCCAATTGGTTAACACCACCGATGTAGAAAATTACCCCGGCTACCCTAAAGGGATACTGGGCCCCGAAATGATGGAAGATTTTAAAAACCAGGCCGAGCGCTTTGGTACCGACATCCGCTTTGGTATGGCTACCAAAGTTGACTTTACCACCTCGCCTAAAAAGGTTTGGATAGATGGAGAAAAACTTGTAGAAGCCGATGCTGTTATTCTGGCTACGGGTGCCGAAGCCAAATGGCTGGGCCTGCCTAGCGAAAAACGCCTGAATGGTTCAGGTGTTAGCGCCTGTGCCGTGTGCGATGGATTTTTCTACCGTAACCAGGAGGTAGCTATTGTAGGTGCGGGAGATACAGCCTGCGAAGAGGCCATCTACTTATCTAAACTATGCACTACCGTGCACATGATAGTGCGTCGCGATGAGATGCGCGCCAGCAAAATCATGCAGGAGCGTGTGCTGAATACCAAAAACATAAAGGTATACTGGAACAGCGAAACCGATGAAGTGCTTGGCGAAAACGCTGTAGAAGCTGTACGCCTGCACAACAACAAAACAGGAGAGAAGATAGAAATACCGGTTACAGGTTTTTTTGTAGCCATTGGCCACAAACCAAACTCCGATGTGTTTGCCGAATATATTACCACCGATGGCGAGGGCTATGTAATAACTACACCCGGCACTACTAAAACCAATGTAGAAGGGGTATTTGCCTGCGGCGATTTGCAGGACAAAAACTACCGCCAGGCTGTAACTGCCGCTGGCACCGGCTGCATGGCGGCCCTGGAAACAGAACGCTGGTTAAGCGCTAAAGGCATCCACTAAAATACACCTGCATCTTCTCTATCCGGATTTTAATCCGGCATAAAGCAGATTTATTCATTCCGCTTATCAATTGCCGCTGACTTTAGTCAGCGCTTAAAAAAGAACAAAAGCCGCTGGTTTAAAAACCAACGGCTTTGCTTTTTTAGTGCATTAAACTTTTTGTGAAAAAAAATGTCGAACTTTTCGCAACAATTGGCGCATTTGTTGGTTAATGCTATTAAATTTGCAAAACATGAGGACTTTTACGCGGATACTGGTAGTTTTTTTAGCGTTTATTTCGCTCGCATCGTTTAAAAAGCAGCAGCAGGTAGATGAGTGGGTATATGAGCGCGAGAAAAAGGGCATCAAAGTTTTTACAAAGAAGGGCAAGTGGGGGAATTTACGGGATTCCAAAGCTGTAATGGTTGTGTCGGGTTCTCCCCAAACCATTTATAATTTCCTCACGGATTTCAGCAATTACAATACGTGGTACCCGCGCTGCAGCAAATCACGCGTGTTGGCCAAGCTGAGCGAAAATGAAATGATTGTGCAGTTATACTTTGACGCCCCCTGGCCGGTTAAAGACCGCGATTGTATCCTGCGTATTAAAACCGTGCGCGATGCCAAAACAGGCACTATAACTATGTATCAAACTTCGGAGCCTAAATACACCCGCGAAGAGTCGGATGTAGTGCGCATTCAGCAAATACAGGCTGTGTGGAAATTAACTCCAAAAAATGGCGGCACCGAAATTATAAACGAATATGCCAGCAACCCCGGCGGCAACATTCCCGATTGGATGACCAATACCCAAAGCGTAGAGAATCCGCTGGTTACCTTCGAGAACATACAGGAAAAAACTACGGGTAAAAAATAATTTGGGCTGTAGATATTTTTAGAAGTGCCACTTTTATAAAAGTGGCACTTCTATTTTACCCCATCAAATAAACTTTCTGTTCTTTCGTCTGTTAGTTACGCATGGCAAATACAATTTACGATATAGAGGTAAAAACCCTGAACGGCAAACCCGTTAAGCTTTCTGAGTACAAAGGCAAGGTACTGTTAATAGTGAATATAGCTAGTAAATGTGGCCTTACACCACAACTGGAAGGGCTGGAGGCGCTTTACGAAAAGTATCACAAAAAGGGGCTCGAAGTTCTAGCTTTCCCATCCAATGATTTTATGCAGGAGCCTAAAGAAGGGGCTAAAATTCAGGACTTCTGTAGTATCAACTACGGGGTGCAATTCAAAATATTTGCTAAAAACCATGTGAAGGGTACCAAGGCACAACCTCTTTATAAACATTTAGCCGCCCAAACAAATGTGATGGGGTTGAAGGTTTATCCAATATGGAACTTTCATAAGTATATAGTTGACAGAAATGGCAGGTTTGTGGAGTGGTTTAACCCATGGAAAAAGCCCGAAGACGCCAAAATAGCCGAAGTGCTCGAAAAATGTCTGAATAACTAAACTGTTGAAAACAATTGGGATTACTGGCTCACAAATTGACATACAGGAAACTACATTTGTAGTCCGATTAAAACGAATACGAATAAATTTAAAACCAAAATCAAAAGACAATGGCAACGCAACTAACAGACAGCAATTTTAAAGAAACCGTACTTGATAGCGGTAAAGTAACCTTAGTAGACTTTTGGGCAGAGTGGTGCGGACCATGCAAGGCTATAGGCCCTATGATTGAAGAGATATCGAAAGAATACGAAGGCAAGGCTATCATCGGTAAAGTAGATGTTGACAGCAACCCTGAAACAGCTATGAAATACGGTATCCGTAATATCCCTACTATACTTTTCATTAAAAACGGACAAGTGGTAGACAAGCAGGTAGGTGCAGTGCCTAAGGCCAGCCTGGTAGCTATGTTGAACAAGCACTTATCGTAATAACCCTAAATCTCCGCCGCGGCGGAGACTTAAAATACAAAGCGTGTCGCAGAAATGCGGGACGCTTTTTTAATTTTAGGTTTTCAAATAATACGCTTAATCTGCGTTACATTATACTAAATGTTAGAACAAAATCACTTTCCCGAAATAGAGAACCTGGAGCTACTTGCCAAGCAGGTGGTAGAGGGCTTTATTATCGGCCTGCATAAATCGCCTTTCCATGGCTTTTCGGTAGAATTTGCCGAGCACCGGTTATACAACCCCGGCGAAAGCACCAAGCACCTGGACTGGAAGGTATTGGCCCGCACCGGTAAAATGTTTGTAAAGCGCTATGAGGAAGAAACCAACCTGCGTTGCCAGATTGTGATTGATGCCAGTTCGTCTATGTATTTTCCGCAGGATGCGGAGATGAATAAACTGAAATTCTCTATCCTTTCGGCAGCCGCTTTGGTTAACCTGCTTAAGCGCCAGCGCGATGCAGCGGGGCTAAGCATATTTACCGATGAAGTTAAATTTAATTCGGGTGCACGCAGTAGTACCAAGCACCATCAGCTGCTATTTGCGCAACTTGAAAAACTACTGAGCGAAAAGCCACTAAACATAAAGACCAATGCCGCTAAGTGCCTGAACGAAATTGCAGAGACCGTGCACAAGCGCAGCATGATTATCATCTTCAGCGATATGTTTTCGCAAATGGGCAGCGAAAGCCAGGAAGAAATGTTCTCGGCCCTGCAGCACTTAAAATACAACAAGCATGAGGTTATCCTTTTTCACGTAGTAGATAAAAGCAAAGAGCTTGACTTTAAATTTGAGAACAGACCTTACCAGTTTATTGACATGGAGAGTGGCGAAAAAGTAAAGCTGCATGCCAACGAGGTAAAAGATTTTTATGTAGAGCAGATGCAGAAGTTTGAAACAAACCTCAAGCTACGCTGCGCACAATTTAGAATAGACCTGGTAGAGGCAGATATTAACCAGGATTTTAAACAGATACTACTTCCTTTCTTAACCAAGCGAACTAAAATGCTTTAGGAAGCTGTTTATTTCCCCGCCTATTTTAGGCGGGGTGACCGCACAAGGCGGTCGGGGCGGTAATAGATAGAAACAAAATGCAACTCAACTTTAAAAAATTCGGCGAAGGATTTCCGGTAATCATTTTACACGGGCTACTTGGCTCTTTAGATAACTGGCAAACCATTGCCAAGAAACTGGCCGAAACACCTTTTGCCGTTTATATTATCGACCAGCGCAACCATGGCAAATCGCCGCACAGCGATGAATTTAGCTACGATTTGTTAGCGAATGATTTACTGGAATTCTTTCAGCAGCAACAGATAACGAAGGCGCACTTAATAGGTCACAGTATGGGCGGTAAAACGGTGATGAAGTTTGCGCTGGAGCACCCCGAAATGGTTGATAAGCTTGTGGTAGTAGATGTAGCCCCCGTAGCTTACGATGACCGCCACAGCAACGTATTCGCGGCCTTATTCGCAGCTGATATTGCAAATGCCAAAACCCGCGAAGAAGTCGAAGAAGTGCTGCGCCACAAACTGGATAACGATGAAACCACCGTGCAGTTTTTAATGAAAGGGCTACATCGTGGTGAGGACAATGCTTTTGAATGGAAATTCAATTTAGAGGCATTGCACAAAGCATATACGGAGATATCAAGTGGCGTTACACATCTAACACCTTTCAATGGCCAAACCCTTTTTATAAAAGGCCAGCGCTCTTCGTACATCACGGGCGACAACTACTCTACTATTGAGCACCTGTTTCCCAATAACGAGTTAGCCGAAATAAAAGGCGCAGGCCATTGGGTGCATGCCGAAAAGCCACAGGAGTTTTTGAGTGAGTTAAACAGGTTTTTGGGTAAGTAACCCATATTTCCCTCCTTTTTTTACATTCGCTACTCAAAATTTCAATTACACACATGAAAAGAGACGACATTGCGAAGCTTTTAGGCGATGAAAAAGCAAACTACCTGCTAAACCACGAGTCGAAGACAATTTCTAAAGATTCGCTTCACTTGCCCAACAAGAAGTTTATTGATACCATTTGGAAAGACAGCAACCGCAATATTCAAACATTGCGCAGTTTGTCACTTATAGCGGATAGCGGCCGCCTGGGTGGTACAGGCTATGTTTCTATTCTTCCTGTAGACCAGGGTATAGAGCACAGCGCAGGTGCATCATTTGCACCTAATGTTCCAATGTTCGATCCTGAGAATATTATAAAGCTTGCCATAGAGGGTGGATGCAACGCAGTGGCTACTACATATGGTGTATTAGGTATTGTAGCCCGCAAATACGCGCACAAAATACCGTTGATTGTTAAGATCAACCACAACGAGTTTCTTAGCTATCCTAATGCCTACGACCAGATTATGTTTGGCACTATTAAAGATGCATGGAATATGGGCGCTACTGCGGTGGGTGCCACCATATATTTTGGTAGCGAAGAAAGCAAGCGCCAGATAGTAGAAGTGGCAAAAGCATTTGAATATGCACACGAGTTAGGCATGGCTACCATACTTTGGTGCTATACCCGAAACGCTGCTTTTAAAACCGCCGAAAAAGATTACCACGTTTCGGCCGATTTAACAGGGCAGGCTAACCACCTGGGTGTTACCATTCAGGCCGATATCATTAAACAAAAGTTGCCTGAAAACAACGGTGGATACAATGCGCTCAACTTTGGCAAAACGCACAAAAAAGTGTATTCAGATCTCACAACCGATCATCCTATAGATCTTACACGCTACCAGGTAGCTAATTGCTATATGGGCCGCGTAGGTTTAATTAATTCGGGCGGTGCATCAAGCGGTGCTACCGATTTGGCTGAAGCAGTAGCTACTGCTATCATCAACAAGCGCGCCGGGGGCATGGGGCTTATTTCGGGCCGTAAAGCTTTTCAGCGTCCGTTAAAAGAAGGTGTTGCATTATTAAATGCCATACAGGATGTATATCTTAGCAAAGATGTTACAATTGCCTAACGAAATTACGCCGCTATGTTAGCGCAAGACACAACCCCGGTTATGGAAGAAAAAGTGCCATGGTGGAAACGCTTTCGAAAAGGTGTTCAAACCTCTACCGAAGAGAAGAAGGAAACGCCCGAAGGTGTATGGCATAAATGTCCTAACTGCAAGGCTACTATGCTGGTTACCAAACTGAAGGAAAATCTGCATGTGTGCCCGGAATGTAACTACCACGAAAAAATTGATGCCGAAGATTATTTCAAATTGATATACGGCGATACTGCTTATAAAGAGTTGTTTGAAGATCTTATACCTAAAGATTTTTTACACTTTGTTGATTTGAAACCCTATCAGGACCGTATTGAAGATACTATGGATGTAACAGGCCTGCGCGAGGCTATGCGCGTAACCGTGGGCGAATGTAATGGCCAGCCACTTTTGGTTGCCGCTATGGATTTTCGTTTTATAGGCGGCAGCATGGGTTCGGTAATGGGAGAGAAGATTGCACGCTCTATCGATTACTGCCTGGAGCATAAATTGCCTTTACTTATTATTAGCAAAAGCGGTGGTGCACGTATGCAGGAAAGTGCTTTCTCGCTTATGCAAATGGCCAAAACCTCGGCTAAGCTGAATCAATTGGCCAATGCTAAATTGCCTTATATCAGTTTAATGACCAACCCTACCACCGGTGGCGTTACGGCATCGTTTGCTATGCTGGGCGATTTTAATATTGCCGAACCGGGTGCATTAATTGGCTTCGCCGGCCCACGTGTTATAGAAGAAACAATTAAAAAGAAACTGCCCGAAGGTTTTCAAACTTCGGAGTTTCAACTAGAGAATGGGTTTCTCGATTTTATTGTGCAGCGTAAAGACATTAATCAAAAGATTAGCACGCTGCTGGCTATGCTTAATAACTAACCTGTATCACTAAAAATTTCTATCCGCCGATTCTACCGGTGCCCTTCTTACTCTTTTAGCAGGGGTGTTGCTCTTGCTTATTTTCCAGCCAAGAGTTAACAACAGGTTGTGCGACATAACGGTATTCTTTATCTGAAAATCGGCGTACGGGTAGGTGGCATCTTTAGTAAAGCCAAGCACGTAGCCAAAATCGGCATAGAAGCGAGTGCCCCTGTAACCTAAACCTATACTGGCTGAGTGCCTGTCTTCTCTATATCCTTTAGTGATGTTGTCTTTTTTGTATGGGGTGCTGCTATAGTTGTAACCGGTGCGCACACGCAGTGTTTTATAGGCTCCCTCAAAACCAGCGCGAACGTTATGTCCAAAGGTATTCCCCTTTTTAATAGCATCGTTTACAACGGTTGTAAACTCAGGGTAATCGCCAAACTTATACCGCATGCCACCGTAGTTTAAAAACTCATAGTCCACCGAGAAGAAACCGTTTTCTTTTAAATAAAAACTTACACTGGCCACACCTTTCATAGGCGAACGGAATTTGTAACCGGTGGGGCTAAGTTCTGCTCCCTGGCTATAATAGTTAGTGTCGTTATCTACAGTTAGCACGGCCGAATAAGTTTCGGTTGCGCTATAGAATGTAGGTATGTGGTAAGCAAGGCCAAAGCGCATAAACGATGCAGGGCGGTAAATAAACCCAAACCTTGCATTTACACCCACACCGGTAGTGCGCAGGTTGGTTTGCAGGGTGTAGTTGTTCCAACCCAACGTAGAGTCAACAAGACGGTATTCATCAAAGTAAGAATCATCGAAGGCTGTAAGTATGTTGATGCCTACGCCGGCACCGAAATAAAACTTATCGTTTACGTTGCCTCCCAATGCCAGGTCTATCTGGTCGATAGAGCCGCGCTTTGTAATTTGCCCTGACTGACCCACTTTTGAAGGAATAGTACTAAAGAAATTGCCATTGGCAGAATCCAGCATATAAGAGTCGAATGCCAGTAACATCTCTACCGGGTAGTTTTGCGGATTAAACGGCAGACCTGTACTGTTAATGTAATAGGCATAAACGTCCATAGCCGAGTTGTAAGGGTTATACCCCTCAAATACCTGCAGCCGCGAAAAGGCAGATTGGCGTTGGTAGTTTATAGCAAACGATAAGGAGTTAAGCGAATTGCTGTTGAAAGTAAATTCGGTGCCTTTGTTCTGCTTAAACAGCTTTGTAAATACTATACCGGCCTGGTTTAATGAAGGGGCAACTTTCTTCTTGTTTACGAAACTGCCATTGAACTCAGCCTCGTTATTTACTATGCTAAGCGCCGGCGTAAGGCTGATATCGAAAGAGCGGTACAAACCCAAACCCGCAGGGTTAATACCTACGCTGCCCAGGTCGGCCCCTACCGAGCCGAAGGCATTGCCGGTGCCCACACTACGCGCGGTACCCGGCACACTGGTACGCGAAAACATCAGCCCCTGTTCTATATAGCTTTGGGCAAATAACTGCGATGAAAGCAGGATGCCGACAATTAAAAAACTGGTTTTCATAGTTCAAATTTCTGTAAAATAAAAAACGGAATTCAGTAATTATATTTTCCTGAATTCCGTTACTGCGGCATATTACCATCTTTATCTTCTACCGGGTCTCATACCTCCGCCATTGTTAGATGGACCCGGGCTGTTAAAATTCCTTTGCGGTTGCTGCTGTGGCGCCGAATAATTACGCGGCTCGCTGCGGTTGTAATTAGGCTGGCTCATTTGCGGCCTGCTTTCGCGTTGCGGCGGGCTTACGCGCTGCGGCTGCTCGGCATTGCGCGGCGTATAATCACTGCGCGGTTCGGTGCGTTGCGGTTGTGCATTGGGTGCAGCCACGCGCGGCTGTTCATACGTTCTTGGCTCTACCCTGTTATTATTTTGCGGCGTATTGGTTCTTTGCTGTTCGCCATAGCTACCGCTTCTGTTTGGGGTAGTATTGTAGTTATCCCTGTTGGGTTGCTTTACCGGCTGTTTTGCATTTTGCCTTGGCTGCTGTGCCGGTTGTCCGTTGCTCCAGCGTGTTGGCGGGGCCTCGTGCCAATCGGCAGGGTCTTTTTGCTGTACAAAAGGCCATGAAGATCCCGCAGGCGGCTGGCCGTTTCTGCCTATTTTATCAGGGTCGGCCGAATTAGCGTTAGATGAAGGGGTGTTAACCGCCGGGGTATTTGCCCTTACAGGTTTTTCATCCACCCTGGTGCCGGCAGTGTTTTGCAAACCGCCAACCTGTGTAGATGGCTTTACGCCACCTCTATCTGTATTGTTGCCGGTTCCGCTCACCTCTGAGTAAGGCCTTGTTGTTCCTGCTATCACTTTCACTCCGTTATCGGTATTGGCGCCATTGTTTACCCCGGGGTTGCGCGGCGTGGTAATACCCTGGCGCGGTATATCGGTAGGGCGCACATTGCCACCCGTAGTTGGATTGTTAACCGGTGTGCGCACTGTGTTATCTGCTACAGCATTGCGGTGGTGGCGCGGCCCGTGATAGTAATAGTTGTTATTATAAGCGCTGTTGCCATAGCCATTGTAATAGCCGTTGTTATAGCCGTCATAATAGCCGTGGTGGTATCCATTATAGTATCCGTTGTTATATCCAAAGCCATTATAGTAGCCTCCGCAGAAACCGCCATTGTTATAGCCCCAGCCGTTGTAACCCCAGCTGCTATAGCCGCCATAGTACGGGTTGCTCCACGAGTTATAATATGCGCAGGTGTTCCAGCCAAAATTCCAGCTCCAGAAGGGATCATACATTACAACAGCAGGCTGGTAAAACCTTCTGTTCCAGCTCCACCATGGGTCCTGGTACCAGGGGCTGTAGGATACCACGTAAGCGCTGTTCCATGTATTAATACCTATAAAGTAAGACGGTGTATACCAATAGCTGTAATAGTCGGCCCCGTAATTAGGCACGTAGTATCTTCTAAGGCGGGTGGTGTAAAAATAAGAGTCGTAATCTTCATCGTAATAGCCTGCATCGGTTGAGTACTGGCTGTTGTCGTACGATGAGGAATTATCCCTTGGGTCGTATTTATCAGCGGGGTTTCCGTAGCCATCCGTTTTATCAGTGCTCCCTGTGTAGTTGCTGTTGTTGGTAGCGTTTGATTCTTCGTTGGTAGTACCGTTATCGTACTTCTGCTCGGTGCTGGTGTTATTACCCGGGTCGTTCTTAGGGTCGTAATACACATCATCCTGCGCAAATGAGGATTGGTAAGCACCAAACATTAAAAGGATAAAGGTCGATAAAAAAGTGAGTGAGCGTTTCATGGAAATGCTATTTAATTTACAGTATGACAAATTTAATGCTTAAAGGTTTAAGCGTGCGCTATTTTGATATTTTAGCACGCACTTTAACATTGTAATAAACACTGTACCAAACTAATATGGCAAAAGAAATCACTTCGAGAGTTAACGATTATTCACAATGGTATAACGACCTTGTAATAAAAGGCGGCCTGGCCGACCACAGCAGCGTGCGCGGCTGCATGGTTATTAAGCCATACGGCTACGCCATATGGGAGAAAATGCAGGCAGCCCTGGATAAAATGTTTAAAGACACCGGGCACGTAAACGCTTACTTTCCGCTGTTTATACCTAAAAGCTTTTTAAGCAAAGAAGCCTCGCACATAGAGGGCTTTGCGAAGGAGTGTGCCGTAGTAACCCACTACCGCTTAATTAACGACCCTAACGGCAAAGGCGTGATTGTAGACCCTGAAGCCAAGCTGGAGGAAGAGTTGATAGTGCGCCCTACATCGGAAACTATTATCTGGAATACGTATAAAAACTGGATACAAAGCTACCGCGACCTGCCCCTGCTTATAAACCAATGGGCTAACGTAGTGCGCTGGGAAATGCGTACGCGTTTGTTTTTGCGCACAGCTGAATTTTTATGGCAGGAAGGGCACACAGCACACAGCACCGAGAAGGAAGCGAT
>DATGWP010000147.1:0-36476 GCA_035299425.1 Chitinophagales bacterium
ATTTTAAAGTTTCGCGGTAAGTCAAGTTGAAGTTTTGCGCGAATGTAGGCCAAGACTTCCGAAGTTTTTAAAACTTCGGAAGTCTAAAATTTACTGCACCGTGAACACATAGTTAATAGAGCCGTACTGATATTCATCTGCGTTTGGCTCGGCGTTGAATTTAGACAGCTTAGCCGCCTTCTTGGCATTCTCTATACTGCAGTTATCCGTAATAGTGCTGCCGTCACGGTGGTATTTGGCATCTACCACGTTGCCGTTGCGGTCTACGGTAATATCTATAATCACATTACCTTTTGCATCGCAAAAACGCGGTGCAGGCAACGATGCACTCTTTCTGCCTTTCAGGTTTACACCGCCGCGCCCACCAGTGCCGCTTCCCGGCCCGCCACCGGTTCCGCCATTGCCTTTGGTATAATCACGTGAATTTACATCGCCGTTAGGGTCGCCCTGGTCGCCCTGAGGGCCGCCGGTGCCATCGCCTTTGCTGTTGTTAGGTGTGCCCCGGCCGCCTTTTTTAAACATGGCGTTATCATCGGGTTTTGGCTCAACCGGTGCAGGTGTTTCGTTCTTGGTAGGTTTATTAGCCGTGTTAGGTGTTACGTTGGTATTGGGTTTGGTTACCGGCTTTTCTGTTTTAGGTTTAGGCTTATCGCTCTTAGTGCTTTCCATTACCGGGGCTTCTTCCAGGTCTTGCGTGGCCAGTTCTTCTTCATTGGCTGCCGGTTGAGATGCCGGTGCTGAGGCAGCCGGCGCAAAATCGGCCTGTATAGGCGTAAGCGTCATAGGCTGCTCATCGCCACTGCCGGTGGCATCGGTACCAAAGTTTACGGTTACGCCACCAGCACTATCGGTATACGGCGGGTCGGGTGGGGTAAGTATCTGAAAAATAAGAAACAGCAGTATAAGTGCATGCACGGCAATAGTTACAAAACCGGCAATTGAGGTTTTGCGGGTTTTAAAACTCCTTTCTTCTGTATCGAAACTATTGGCGAACACTAATTATTGATTAATGATGATTGCTTATTACTAATTAGATGCATTTGCTTTCTTATTCCATATTGCGCCTGCCAACTACTTATTGGTAGTAGCCAGCACCATTTTTATTTTCAGTTTATTACCCAGCGTTATCAAATCTACAATGGTTTGCACGGTAAGGGTATTATCGGCGCGCAAAACTACGGTAGGGTCTTCCATACTTTGTGTTTGTGCCGATAGTTGCGGCTCTAACTGCTCGTAAGTTACCGGTGCATTGTTTATAAAGTAGTTTTTCTCTGCATCTACCGATACGGTAATAGTTTGTTTGGCTACCGCCTTGCCGGCTTCGCTCTTGGGCAGCATTAATTTAATGACTGATGGATTAACCAGCGTAGATATAATAAGGAAGAACAACATCAGGAAGAACATGATGTCGCTAAGCGAAGAGGTGCTTACCTCTGAGTTCATTCTGCTTTTTCTTCGTAGTTGCATAATAGTGAATGATTAATTGTAAACAGACAATAGTGAATACAAACTACTTGGTAGGCTCTTGTATCAGGTCAATAAATTCTACGGTAGTGCTCTCCAGCTGAAAGCTAACGCGGTCTATCATCGTATTCAGGTAGTGGAAGCCTATGTGGGCAATAATACCTACTACCAATCCTGCTGCTGAGGTTATCATTTTTTCGTACAACCCACCGGCAATCAAACCGATGCTGATGTTATCTGCCAACGATATATTGTAGAAAATTTTGATTACCCCGCTAATGGTACCTACGAAACCAAACATAGGTGCTATACCGGCTATAATACCCAGGTAGCTCAGGTTTTTTTCCAGCTTATAAATTTCGAGCTTGCCGGTATTTTCTACGGCACTTTCTATTTCTTTAATGGGCTTGCCCAGGCGCTTTATACCTTTCTCAAGCAGGCGGGCTATAGGGGTGTTGGTGCTGCGGCACAGGCTAAGGGCAGCTTCGGTTTTGCCATCCATCAGCATAGCTTTTATATTAGCCATAAAGCCTGAATCTACTTTGCTGGCGCGACTTATGACGATGAAGCGCTCTACCATTAAAAATACAGATACTACCGATAACAAACCTATAGGTATCATTATCCAGCCCCCTTTTACAATCAGGTCAAGCAGGTTAAGGCTTGCCGGTTGCTGGGCAACTGTTTCGGCGGCGGTAGTGGCAGAGTCAACTACAATTTGTAATAGCATGCGTATTTATTTTAAGTGTAACGTTTAAGTACGGTTTTTTAGTATGGCAAATGTGAGCCTGCTTAACGTTAATTAGTAGCCCAATAGTAAACGGCACAGTGTTAATTGCTGTTGGTTTGCAGTTTACAGTGTTCATAAATTGCTTAAACTTGCGGTATGCGTAAAACTATCACACTCACAGCTTTGGTATTGTTAGTATGCCTGCAAGCCATGGCACAGGATAAAGACAAGGATAAAAGCAAGCAAACCAAGGGCGAAAAAATAATGGAAACCATTAAAAACCTTCCAGAGGACCTGCTGGCACAACCCGATGCAGTAGCCGATACCAATGCCAATAAAATAATGAACGATAACCTATCGGTGGTGGTTAACCCTATATGGAGGGAGAAAGGCACAACAAGTTTTATTGAGTTTAAGTTGCTTAAAGCTGACGTAGACCCGGTGCGCGAAACCTTTCCGCTGCCTGATAAAAAACTGGTGCAGGGTTTAACTGTAAACCTGAATACCATTAAGAAAACAGCCGAAGAGAAGAAGCAAATGGTATTAGCACAGGTGCAAAGCCACCTGGCCGCTTATTACAAAGAGCAGGGTACATTGTTGAGTAAAGAGGAAATGGCCGAAAAGGTAAAGGCTATGATAGCAGGAGAGGAGGACTTTGCCACTGCCGGACGTACTGGTAAACTCTATTACATACATGATATACAAAGCCAGCAATCAGGCTTTATTGTGCTGTTGCTTTTGCCGGGTGCCGATGCAAAATCGGTAACGTTTGTGCAGTTTACTTACTTTCACTATGCCTACGAAACTACCCTGCCCGAAGACCCATTGGAGTTGCGCATGTTTACCTACGCCGAAGACCAGCAGACTTATATAGATTTTACCAAAGGGATATTGAAGACGTTGGTGATAAGGTAGTAGTGCGACTCTATCTCCCCAATGTATTTGAACAAGGTATGGCCAACTTATTTCGATAGTGTTGTAGTTCTTGGTGATATTGACCTATTAAGAAAATGCGAATTATGGCATAAAAGGTGTGGAATCCGTTTACATTGGCGAAAACCGCCTACTCTACATCGGAATTGTAATTTACATCGTAGTATTATTAGCGTTAGCATAGGGCTGGACCATATTATAATAATGTCTTAATCCATTTTCACTTCCTAGCAAAAAGCGTTCAGCCCCTTTATCTTGTGTATTATTCGCAACAAGTGCTTCTGAGTGGCTGTCAGTTTTAGATGAATAATTACGTACAATCATACCTTTTGTGGTTTCTTTGGCTATAGGTAATAAACTGAGTCGGTGTTTTGTGTCTATTGGTAAGGATAAAATATGGTTAGGATTAAATAAATCACTGCTTATTGCTCCACTTTCCATTGTTACGGGATTATCGCTTGAGATAAACTCATAATTTTCGTCAAGACGAGATACATATAACCCATCTCTTTGTATGCGTAGTTCAATAAGGTTTAGAGCATTTTGCAATTGTTTAATAACGTTAGTCTGCTTCCCCAAAACTTTATTATTCTTTTTAGTTTCCTCCATTGTTTGGCCAGCTATTGACATTTTGTGTCCTTGAAATTCAAATTCATCAGTCCCTAATTCCTCACAATTTGTATAAATCATTTCAATAACCTTATCCCAAGATTTATTGAAATTATTAAGATCGTGAGGTGTCCTACATAACATTGATATTACCGTGGAAACAATTAATCGTCTTTCACTTTCACTGGCATTTTTTTTAGATTCATCTGTTAGAAGGCCATAAAACTCACCGTAATGATTTTCAAATTTTTGACCATAAAACCTTTCAATAATCAAACGATCTTCCTCTGTTTCACCGGCAAGTGTATATAAGTTTTTCTCCAAACATACATTTCGAATGTTTACGCTTCTAATTGCATCATCTTTAAAATCGGCAACAGGTAACGCGTGTATATAGTATTCGTTAGAACGCCACTCTGCAAAATTCTTTAGATATGCGCGAGGTACATAATGCTGGCGAATTGGTTCGTTATTAGGCATATATAACAGTTGTTGACTATATTCATTTGTAATGAAACTAGTTTATGTGTTTATTGAATGGATATTGTAGAAAAGAAGTAGTTTTTCTTCTATACACTTTATCTTGTGCATTTTTTTTCATAGCGCAAGACTTCGTAAATACTGCAACATTTCTTTTTCCCTTTCCTTCGTTTGTGTTTTAAAAGTCAAATGTTCCTGACGTTTCTGTGTTTTAACAAATGTTTGAGGGTTAAAGTCTTCCACAAATCTAATCTCCACTTTTTTTTCTTCTAAATCGTACGCTTCTACTAAATAGTAGCTGTGAGATTCAATTTGTTCATTGTGTTGTTTTAAATCAATAGTATAATCAAAGTGTTTTCCCTCAATTTCGTTCCAGACATGTGCAACACATTCCAGAGGTTTATCCTTATATCTCGTAACTAAAAAGCCTTCCACCATTTTACAATTCTTAATTTTAGCTACTTCATAACTGTTTTTTAAACATAACCCAGGCTTTAAACTTAGTGACCTAATGTCCTCTTCGTTTAAATGATTGCCAGATTCTACATTTACATGCAGTACCTCTTTATTATCCCATATGATGCTATCCATGTTATTTCATTTTTTCTTCTCTTTATGAGTATATCAAAGCAAAAAACGTAATTAATTTCCAAGGAAATTGTAGTTCAAATTCTGCAACAAAATAATGCTGAAAATTAGATACTATATACGTAATTTTCGATTGCTTTCTAACAAAGTTTGTATGGTTTGTAATTTTTAATATAATCTTAAGCAGGTTGCACAATAATCAAACTTTAGTCCGGCGTTGAGTGAGCTGAAATCTTATCTATATCCCCTTCAATTTTCCGCAGTTTGTTTTCGCAGATGGCAATCAGCTCGTTGGCTTCTTTTACTTTGGTGGTCAGCTTATCCAGTTTTACATCGCCATCCTCTAACTCTTCTATCAATTGTTCCAGCTTTTCATACGCCTTATCATAGGTTAGTTCCTTTTTCATTTTTCGCTTTTTTAGTTACGGTGCTGTAAATAGTTTCGTCTTTTAGTAGTGTGGCTATCTGGTCATTGGCGTTGATGTTTTTTGGGTCGGTAACAATTTCATCGCCCTGCATTACAATAGCAAAGCCGCGGTTGAGTATAGCCTGCGGGCTTGCCAGTTTTATAATGCGCCGGGCATGTGCCAGGTTGTCTTTGGCATCCTGCAGCTGTTGTTTTACAAGGTCATTCACCCGCCGCTTTAATTGTATCAACCGGTTCTCAAATTCAAAATTATGTTCCACCAAAAACGCCGCCACCTTGGTAGGTGTTTTTAGCTCGCGTGCCATCAGGTCCACTATACTTTGGTTTCTATCGTGCCCAATACCGGTATATATGGGCATGGGGAATGCCGCCACGTAGCGGGCCAGTTCGTAATCATCAAAGGGCTTAAAATCGGTTTGTGAGCCACCGCCCCTTACCATGGCTACGGCATCAAATGGTTGTTTCTCTTTTTCTATCAACTTTAGTTGTTCCAGTATTAACCGGTGTGCGTTCTCGCCCTGTATGGTGGTTAAAAACTCTTTTACTTCATACGCATAACCATGGCGGTTAAGCTTAATCTCCTGCATAAAATCGCGCTGCCCATCGCTGTTAGGTGCGGTAATCAGGGCAATTCTATTTACCACTAAAGGCAACCGGAGGTTTTGGTTGCGGGTGCGGAAAACACCATCTACCACCTGTATTGTTTCCGGGTTTTCTTTTTCCAGCCTGTCCAGCGTTAGCTGGCGTTCCAGTTCAAGACTGCCAAGCGCGTGGGCTACATCTATTTGCACCAGGTCCAGGCTAAGCCCGTATACCTTATGGTAGCGCACTTTGGCCAGGCAGGTAATTTCTATACCACTTTTAAATACCTGCCGCGTTAGTTTTTCAAACTTTTCAATTTCGCTGTAGTAGTTAGACCAGAATACTCCCTTTATTTCGGCTGTTTTCTCGCCCCTGTCATATTCCTCTAAGGTAAGATAGCAGCGGCGGTTGCTTTCGTACTTTTTTACGTTCGTTATCTGCGCTGTAACCCAATACAATTCGCCTTCAAAACGCCCCTGCAGGGTTTCCTGAATTTCTTCCACTAACTCCGATAATTTGAGCGATACTGCCATTGTTTTCTTGCGCTTTTAAATGCTTGATGTGCGGGCTCAAAAATGGTTTTTTTTGCCACTGCAAAGTTTCTTAAAAATTATGGCAACTATTCACACTGTTTTGTATTTTGCAGTATAAAACCACTTCAGCTATGGAAATTAAACGACTCTTTGATTTTTTATCGGACCAGATTGCCAAACACCCCGATGCCCCCTTCCTTGCCTCTAAGGTAGATAAGCAATGGAAAAGTTACTCTTTTAAAGAGGTACAGGAAAACAGCAATAGGGTAAGCCAGTTGCTGATTAGCCTTGGGCTAAAGAAAGATGATAAGATTGCGATAATAGCTGTAAACCGCCCCGAGTGGAATTTTACCGATTTGGGCAGTATGCAAATAGGGCTTATAAATGTACCCATGTATCCCACCATAGCCGAAAAGGACTATGAATTTATTTTTGCTGATGCGGGTATACAGTATGCTTTTGTAGGTGATGAAAGTATTTACCAGAAGGTGCGCCCATTGATGGGTCGTATACCATCGCTAAAAGGCGTATACACGTTTGATAAAGTAACAGGTGCCAACAATTTTTGGGATTCGCTTCCGGCTCTCTCAGCAGTTAATAACAGCGAGATTGATGCCCGCAAGGGCGTAGTTACCGAGAACGACCTGGCCACTATCATCTATACTTCGGGCACTACCGGTAACCCTAAGGGGGTAATGCTTACGCATAAGAATATAGTAAGCAACGTAAAGAGCGTGCAGGAGGTAACTCCTTTCCATGATGGCGAAAAGGCCCTTAGTTTTTTACCGCTTAACCACAGCTTTGAGCGGATGGTGTTTTATAGCTACCTGGCTTTTGGTATTCATATTCACTATGCCGAAAACCTGGAGGCAATAGGTGAGAACCTGAAGGAAGTGAAACCCTATTGCTTTACCACAGTGCCCCGCTTACTTGAGAAGGTTTACGAAAAAATTATGGCCAAAGGCAATGAACTTACAGGTTTTAAGCGAAAGCTTTTTTTCTGGAGTATGGATCTGGGGGCGCAGTATGAACTTGGTGGTGGCAACAGCGCATGGTATGGTTTTAAACTGGGTATTGCGCGCAAACTGGTGTTTAGCAAATGGAAAGAAGCGCTTGGCGGCAATGTAGAATTTATTGTTACCGGTGCCTCGGCCATGCAGCCGCGCTTAATTAAATTGTTTACTGCTGCAGGTATTAGCGTATTGGAAGGTTACGGCCTTACCGAAACATCGCCTGTGCTATGTGCTAACCGCCTGGATGAGAAAGAGCGCTGTATTGGTGCAGTAGGCCTGCCAATACCTCGCGTGCAGATTAAGTTGGCAGAGGATGGGGAAATTTTAGCTAAAGGGGATAACATTATGAAGGGCTATTATAACCGCCCCGATTTAACTGCCGAGGTGATAGACAGCGAAGGTTGGTTCCATACGGGAGATATAGGTACGTGGGTAGAAAAGCACGGCAACAAGTTTTTAAAAATAACCGACCGTAAAAAGGAGCTCTTTAAAACGGCTGGTGGCAAGTACGTAGCGCCTCAGGTAATAGAGGAAAAAATGAAGGAAAGCCGGTTTATAGAGCAGATGATGGTAGTAGGAGGTGATGATAAAAAGTTCATATCTGCCCTTATTGTGCCATCTTTCCTTAACCTGCACGATTGGGCCAAAGAGAATGGTGTAAGCGTAACCAGCAACGAGCAAATAGTGACCAACGAAAAAATAAAGGCGCTTATAAATGCTGAAGTGGAGAAATACAACAAAGATTTTGGAAAGTGGGAGCAGGTAAAGAAATTCCATTTGCTGAACAGCGAATGGACGGTAGAAGCCGGTGAACTTACTCCTACCATGAAAGTAAAACGTAAGGTTATTTACGAGCGTTATTCAAATCATGTAAATGATTTGTATAAGGATTAAACCGCAGTAGCTGGGGGCATGCCCCATGATTTTTAACAGGGAGTAGCGTATTTACGTTACTCCCTGTTTTTTTAGCGCTTCCCTTTGCCGCGGCCTAATAATACTGTCCAGCCACAATTCTGGCACTCAAATTTTTTATTGGCTTTGCTGCCCAGGCTGAGTGCAAAAACTGATTTTTCGAATATGTTCCGCGGGGTGCGGTTAAACTTATTGCACCCGCATAGTGGGCAGAAAAAGTCTAACAAGCTTTTCTCTTTATAGGAATCTACCTTCATTTTGCTGAGTTACTTCGTCAATTAAAAAACAATACGCAGGCAGCTGCAGTAGCTGCATTTGGCAACAAACGCCTTTACAAGTAGGTATGATTCTAAATCAAAAAAGTCCGATGCGCCTTGTATAGCTTAAACACATCATCGGAAACAAAAAAGTAGTAAGGTGGGTTTAAACTAGTCGGGGTAGGCCCATAATTTTGGGGCAGGTCCCATTGGGCGATAATACTATTAACTATTTCAGCTGCATTTATTTTAGCTTTTTCCTGCTTGCTGTAGTGCTTATGCAGTTGGTAATAAGTAGTTACAGGAGCATTTGAAGTATGGTTTGAGGTAGTTTCTGACAGCAGGGTTTTAAATGAACGCACTACCTTTACCGAGTTCTCCTCCATCAGCACCTGTATAAACACCAGGTGCAGGGAGTAAACCAGCAAAAGAAATAATACTTTAAAAAAAGATGTTCTGATTAGTGTCATACTATCTACTCAAACGAAGATATCAATTGAATTAGATTTTAAGAACACAAAAATACAAGTTTGGTTATTGCTTTAACTACCTCGTATTTCTCTAATTATCTTCTAATTATGAGCGTTAATCAGTTTAACGGTTTTTACTGCCATGTTGTTCCGAATAAGTTTTGCAAAGTAAATACCGGCAGGCAAGCTTTCTGCCTGATTTAGTAGCGTGGTAGGTGTATGTAGCTTTTCAAACAATACTATCTGTCCCATAGCATTTGTAATTTCTACGGCGCAATTTTGAACAGGAGTACCGTCTACCTGTACATAAAAAGTGCTGCTGAAGGGATTAGGGTATACATTGAACGCCACATTGCCGTTCGGTAGATCTGTAACAGCCGTAGCTGATGAATCTGTTACCTGAAAAACATCTACACCGGCTTCTACCAGGTGGCCTTCGTCGGTATCTTCTACCCTGAATGAAATGCGCATAGTAGCCGAGGTAAACATATAGTCGCTTATGCGTATGTTTTTAAACCTCCACTGCCCCTGCACCGAATCTGCATTTAGCATATCTATTACTGCCGTTTCGTTGCCATTGGTAAGTATTACCTTGAGAGAGTCGTTTGGGGGCGTGCCGTTACCGCCATCATTAAAGAACCAGCGGTAGTAGCTGATATACGCATCGCCATATCCGGTAAGGTCAAATACCGGCGACTGCAGCAAGGTAAAGCCATCATCCACATCATCTTCGCCGGCTGCGCCACCGTTGTTCCCGGTTATATAGCACTCATCTCCATAGTCTCCTGCTATATCATTTTCAGGGTTGCTTTCATCGCCGTTAAAATCTGTACCTACAGGTTCTCCCTTCTCCCACATCCCCTTTTCGGCGTTAGAATTTATTGTCCATCCATAATCCAGTAGAAAGTCATCGTAGTATCCTTTTCTAAGCTCAATAACTACTGTATCTTCACCAGTATTAATGGCTTTGGTAACCAATGCAGTTTTTAAGCCCCATTTACCTGCATAAAAATTATAAGTACCCTGCACAAAATTACAGTAAGACCTTGTTCCGTTGATATCTGTAATCGTTTCTTCAAACTCTGCCACCCCCGTTTCCTGAATATGGAGCGGCACACCAGGCAAGGCATTGCCAGTGGCAGCATCTATCGTTTTTATAAAAAGCCTTGAGGTGCTTACCGGTAGCATATTGATATTAATGGTTGTCAGCTGGCCATTTACCAGGTTTACATTGGGCACATCTACTGTCTGGTAACCGTTTTTAGAGAAACGAATAGTATAGGTGCCGCTATCTACCGTACCGGTGGTATACTTGCCCAGAAAATTAGTTACATCGGTTACCGCGTTACCCAGTATTTCAATTTTTACCCCGGGTAAAAACAGCTGGCAGATAGAATCGCGCACAACCCCTTCAAGATACGCAGCGCGCTTATAGGTTGGTTTTAATATCCACAGGCCGGTTTCAATATCCGAGCATATAATATTGCCCGAAGGCAGGTAAGGGTAAACGCCCCATTGGCCATTAAACCCATCGCCACTATAGTCCGGCGATGTATCGTAGTTACCGGTTTCTACCAGGTTATTTTTTCTGGAAACATCATGAATGGTAACACCATACGTGTAGTAAGAAGTAACACAGTAATCATTCAGAAAATAGGTGTTGTGTATTACGGTGTTGCTGCCCGGTGCTACTTGCGTGCGGTCGGTTTCGGTTACGTTGGCCAGGTCCGATACATCGTAACAGGTAAGGGTAGAGTTTGGCTTTTCATCGGTGGTGAAAATATGGTTGCCATCGTAGGTAGGCCAGCAATTATGCGAAAAATCAAGCGGTGTTGACCAGGTTGTAATTGTATTGGCCGGCACATCTGCGGCAGTTTTATTGCGCACGTCTACCACCTTCATTATTCCATCATTAATACAGGCCAGCCACATAGTATCGTTGCGCACGTAGCAATCGTGCACATAGTTATTGGTAAATTTGCCAAGCAATGGCGGGTTGTATGGGTTGGCATTCAGGTCCAGAAACAGTTGGCCTTTATCTGTACCGTTTACATAAGCTATACCGTTGCTATCAATAAATATAGTGTGCGATGTATTCATGCCACCAGGCTTTACGGTGTGGTATTTAATGCTATCCGGCAGGTAATTCAGGTTTACAATTACAAGGCCGCTGCTTTGTTCGGTGGTTACATACGCATAACCCTTATATTCCCTTACCTCGCGCCAGGTGGCACTAATGCCGGTAGCCCCCGGTACCAGGAACAATTGCTGAGGGTCAGTAGGGTCGGTAATGTTTACAATAGACAGCCCCTGTGTGGTACCTACCAGTGCGTATTCACGGCCCTGTGCATCGGCATAGCCTGTAAGGTTACTGCAGCTTACATTGTTGGGGTAAGTATAATGCCCCAGTAGCGATATGTTTTTTTGTGCAATGAGGGTAATAGAAATAACCAACAACAAACAACTCAGCAGCTTCTTCATGCGTATATTTTAGAGGCACGAATATAGGAGGGTTTGGGTGCTGAAGGGTGATTAATTTAGTAGGGAAGTAAGGAGTGGATAAGATGGAATATGAGTTTAAGATGTACTAGTGCTTATTAATGTTAATCACAGGCCATCAGTCCTTATAAGTTTTACAGTTTTTTGGGCCCTGCCATTCTGGGTGAGCGTAGCGAAGTAGATACCGTTTGACATTGCAGCATCTAATGTTATAGTCTGGGTGCTGCTGTTAAGTGACCCCACATATATTTTGCGGCCAATAGCATCGCTTATCTCTAGTTTATAATCTTCTGCATTGGCGTTAGTAACTAAAGCTGTAATTGTATTGCTGAACGGATTGGGCGATATAGCAAGCCGTAGATTGTTTTCCGGTAGCTGTTTCAGGTCGTTAGGCACTGAATCGAATATGCGGAACACATCTATAGCCCCTTCAAGCGTATGATCGTAGCCTTGGTCTGCAATTACAAAACCTACTCTCATTATATCAGTACTTTGTAAATAGTCGCGCACTCTTACTGTCTGGTATACCCATTGGCGTTGAATACTATCAGCCGTTACTATAAGCACCGGCAGTGTATCAAGTCCATTTGATATAAAAGTAGCCATGTTATCATCTGGTGTACCAATGCCTCCGGTATTTGTAAACCACCGGTAATAGCTTATATATGGATCTACATACTGCGTTAAATCAAATTCGGGAGATATTAAAACGGTGCTTCCGTTATTTACATTGCCAGCATTTTCGGTTACATAGCAACGGTCAAAAAAGTCTTCGGCTATATCCCATCCGGGAGTAATGTACCCCAGAGAATCAAGCGTGCCTGGTGGTTTTGTTCGTTCCCATATGCCAGCAGTAGCTGACGAACTAATCTGCCAACCCAGATCGAATGTAAAGTCATCATAGTACCCCGCCAAAAGCTCTATTCTTAAGGTGTCGCTGGCTAAAGTGGTTTGTTTAAAGTACCCGCTTGTAAAATATCCCCATTTACCCGCAAATACATGTGACTTTATACTATCATAATATAAAATGATATACTGTCCAGATGAGTTGGATACGGTCTGTATTGAACTGCCATTAGCACTGTCAATCAATAGCAGTTGAACATTTGATACAGGCGCGCCGGTGGTTGCATCTACAGTTGTAATAACCAGTTTTGATTGCGGGATAGATTGCATGGTTACATTTAATGAGGTGACGGCACCTGCTGAAAGATGGATGTTGTTTTCCAATACCGTGTAATATCCATATTTAGAAAATCTGACTGTATACGTTCCCGTATCTGTTGTTCCGGTTTTATAACTACCGGTATAAATACTATAGCTGCTTGCTGAGGTAGTAAGTATTTCAACCTTTACTCCATTTAGCAAGTTGTTGTTTTGATCTGTAACTATACCTTCCAGTCTCGCCACACGGGGGTACGCTGCCTTTAAAATCCACAAACCGGTTTCTATATCTGAACAGATGAGGTTTCCCGATGGCAGGTATGGCCATGCGGCCCAACAACCGTTAAAACCATCGCCCGAATAATTGGGTGACGTATCAAAATGCCCCACCTCCACTATGTTGCTTTTGTCAGAAACATCGTGTATTACCACGCCGTATGTATAGCTACCCGAAATGCAATAATCATTCATGAACGTAACGTTGTGAATAATGGTATTACTGCCAGAATCTACTACTATCTTATCAGTTTCGGTAACGTTGTTCAGGTTAGAAACATCATAACAGGCTAAAGGCGCTCCGGGCATTTCATCGGTTGTAAAAATGTATCGTGAATCATCGCTGAGCCAACAGTTATGGGTAAAGTTAAAGGGTGTCGTCCATTCCGTAATTACACTGCTCGCATTATTGGCGGCAGTTTTGTCATGAACGTCTAAAACAACTGTTCCTCTTTGTAAACAAGCAGCCCACATAGTGTCGTTGCGCACAAAACAATCGTGCACATAATCATTGGTGAATTTACCCAGGTAAACAGGGTTGTAAGGGTCCGCATTAAGATCGAGAAAAAGTGTGCCCTCGTTTGAACTATTAATAAAAGCTATGCCCTTTTCATCTATAAAAATTGTATGTGCCCGTGACATGCCCGCTGGGTTAACAGCATGATATGTTACACTGTCGGGCAGGTAGTTAAGGTTGATTATAACCAGGCTATCGGCTAATTCAGACGTAACATAAGCGTAGCCTTTGTATTCGCGAACCTCGCGGTTTAAAACGGTGCTTATCTGTTTAAGGGGAATCATAAACAACTCGCGAGGGTTTGAAGGTGTATCTATCGACACTATCGAAACACCTTTGTTGTGGCATATCAAGGCATATTCATGGCCTGCTGGATCGGCATATCCGGTAATGCCAGCGCATAAGGTGGTATTATCATAGGCCAAATGGCCTAATAACGAAATATTATTTTGGGCTGTGCCGGTTAGTGAGATACATAAAGCAAAAAGAAATAAAAAGGACTTCATGGGTGATTGTTGCGTGTAAATATACAAATCTTTTTTTATGCAAAAAAGACAGGCTACAGCTACCAAACCCTTTTTAGCATATAGTTATCTACCATAAATACATTTACGGCGGTGTTTTCGTAGTAGTTCAGGGTTTCTTTATCCTTCATATTTTTAGCTATATCAAACTTGTAGGCCGCACCGGTATAGTGCTGGGTAGCCAGAAATTCGGGGAAGCCTGTGCCATATTCACCCAGGTTATAAAGCAAAAAGTTGGTGACATCAAAACCAAGGTAGGCAAAGCGGCCGGGGGCGGTGTGAAATTTATCGGCATACAGTTTTGTGAAAGGAGTGGGCCTAACCACCGCAAAATTTTCATTGTAGAAATCGGATATGCGCGTGTGAAAATCATTTACGTAGTCTAAGCGCAGTACCTCACCATTTAGCCAGGTGGGCAGGCCGTATACTACTATAGTAGAGTCGTGCGATAGTTTGTCGTGCAATACACGCAGGTTGCCGTTTACAAACGACTCATCAAAAGAGGTAATTATAATTACGTTCTGGCGGCCGGATTTTAGTTGTTCCGTTACGGTCGTCTTTTGCCCGTTTAACAGCATGTTTTTTGTATTAAGCAAGGCCACTGTAAATTTCTTTTCGGCGGTAGTGTTATAATCACGAAGCAAGGAATCAAAACGTTTGGCAATAACCAGGTGCCTTTCGGCATCGGTGGTATAAATGATAACATTTGCCCCGGCAAAAGAATCTATCAGCGAGTTAAACATGGCATCGGCGTGTGCATCAATGGTAGGTGCAATTTTTAAGTGATAGGGGTTTCCTATGCCTAGCGTTTTGCTGGGTGTAAAAGGCTGCACATTTACAATTTTGTTAGCCATACAGTATTCGGCTACCAACTTGGCGCTGCTGGTGGTTACACTGCCTATTATGATGTTGTTCTTTTTTAGTTCCGGTTTTTTCAAAATTTCGGTAGTTACCGAATCGCTGTTCCAGTTATCGTATACACTTAGTTCAATCTTAAATGAATCTTTAGACTCTGCTAATGCTTCCAGCATGCCCTGATAAAAATCGAGTGCTGTAATAGCATCGTCATCCAGGCGGATACGGCTGGCGGTAAAAAAATCGTGGGCATTGCTATAAGCCTCCAACTTTTCTGCCGTGCCTGCGGTTTGAAAAGGAAGTATAAGGCCTATGCGGTAGGTGCTATCGGCTTGTGCGTGGGAAGCAATGGACCACAGACCACAGACCACAGTCAATACAAAATTGGAAATTGAAAATTTAAGATTGGTCATAGTCCTTTGTACGATACAAAAATCAAACCACCTGTTTGTTGGCTGTTTCTAGTCCCCTTGGGGATTTAGGGGCCGCTTACTCCCACTCAATAGTTGCCGGTGGCTTACTGCTAATGTCGTACACTACACGGTTAACACCACGCACCTGGTTAATAATTTCGTTGCTCGTTTTTGCCAGAAACTCATATGGCAGGTGGCTCCAGTCGGCGGTCATACCATCGGTAGAGTTTACGGCGCGCAAGGCTACTACGTGTTCGTAGGTTCTTTCATCGCCCATTACACCAACTGTTTTTAGCGGCGTAAGTATAGCGCCCGCCTGCCAAACCTCGTTATACAGGTTAAACTTTTTAAGGTTCTCTATGTATATATGGTCGGCATCCTGCAGTATCTGTACTTTCTCGGGTGTAATATCGCCCAGTATACGCACAGCTAAGCCAGGGCCCGGGAACGGGTGGCGGTAAAGTATCTCAGGCACCAGTCCTAACTCTTTACCTGCTTTGCGCACTTCATCTTTAAACAAGCTGCGAAGCGGTTCTACAATTTTTAATTTAAGTATGTCGGGCAAGCCACCCACATTGTGGTGCGACTTAATGGTCATACTCGGCCCGCCTACCGACACGCTCTCAATTACATCGGGGTATATGGTGCCCTGTGCCAACCATTTTACCTCCGGGTGCTTGTGCGACTCTTCTTCAAATACTTCTATAAATACGCGGCCTATTATTTTACGTTTTTGCTCTGGGTCGCTTACGCCGGCCAGCTCGCTCAAAAAGCGGTCGCCGGCACGCACACCCTGCACGTTCAGGCCCATTTCTACATACTTGCTCATCACGGTTTCAAACTCGTTTTTGCGCAGCAGTCCGTTATCTACAAATATGCAAAGCAGGTTGTCGCCAATGGCTTCTTCCAGCAATAGTGCAGCTACCGATGAATCTACACCACCGCTCAGGCCCAGTATTACTTTCTCGTCACCTATCTGTGCTTTCAGGCTTTTTACGGTCTCTTCTACAAAACCGGCGGCCGTCCACTTGTGCGAGCAGCCGGCTACATCAAACAAAAAGTTAGAAAGTATTTTTTGCCCTTCGGTGCTGTGGTAAACCTCCGGGTGAAACTGCAGGGCATATACCGGGTGAGGATATACATCTGCCTTGGCGCGGAAAGCGGCAACATCAATCGAGTCGCTGCCGGCTATCAGTTCAAATTTATCGCCTATGCTTTTAATGCTGTCGCCGTGGCTCATCCACACCTGGCAGTTGTCAGTTATGTTGTGTAGCAACTTGTCTTCTGCATTCTTAATTTGCAGGTGCGCGCGGCCATACTCGCGGGTGTTGCTTTTTTCTACCGAGCCACCTAAAGTTTGTGCCATTAGCTGGGCACCGTAGCATACCCCTAACACCGGTCGAAAGTTGATTAACTTCTCTACATCTATACGCGGTGAATCGGCATCGCGCACGCTGGCCGGCGAGCCCGAAAGGATGATTCCCTTTATATCTTTGGTTAGTTCAGGTAGTTTGTTGTAAGGCACTATTTCGCAATAAACTTCGCATTCTCTTACGCGGCGGGCTATCAACTGTGTGTATTGAGAGCCAAAATCTACAATCAGGATTTTTTCTGTCATGGCGCGAATATAAAAATTGCCCGATAGCCTTTGCGGGCTATCGGGCAAGTGGTGATAAACTGTGAACAAGTACGCCAGACCACCCCGTCTCGCCTTTGGCGAGCCACCCCTCCTTAAAAAAGCGCCGCGGTAGCGGCGAAGGAGGGGAGCTAATAGCCTTTATTTCTCCATTATCATAGTTACTCCTTGCCCGCGGGCAGCGCAGATGGATATAAAGCCTTTGCCGCTACCCTTTTGGTTTAGCAGTTTTGCCATAGTGCCTATTATCCGTCCACCGGTAGCGGCAAACGGGTGTGCTACGGCCAGGCTGCTGCCTTTTACGTTTAGCTTGCTGCGGTCTACCGTGCCCAGTGCACCGGGTAAACCAAACTGACGGCTTAGCTCGTCGCTCTCCCATATTTTAAGGGTAGCCAATACCTGAGCTGCAAAAGCCTCGTGTATTTCATAAAAATCAAAATCGCTCAATTTCATATCCGCTTTGCGCAGCATATTGGCTGCGGCGTTTACCGGTGCCAATAGCAAGTTGTGTTTATCCTTTACATACTCAATGGCTGCTACTTCGGCAAAAGTAATGTAAGCCAATACCGGCAAATTGTGAGCGGCGGCCCATTCTTCGCTGGCCAGCAATACGGAAGATGCGCCATCGGTAAGAGGAGTGGAGTTACCTGCTGTAAGGGTGCCGTTTACTTTATCAAAGGCAGGCTTTAGCGTAGATAGTTTTTCGATTGTACTATCGCGGCGGTGGTTGTTATCTAAGCTAAGTCCGCCAAACGGAGTTACCATGTCGGCAAAAAAACCTTCGTCTAAGGCAGCCGTCATTTTCTTATGGCTTTCGTAAGCAAACTTGTCCTGCTCCTGGCGGCTGATGCCATAATGTTTTGCAGTGTATTCGGTATGGCCACCCATGCTTAAGCCCGTTTGCGGCTCTATATTAACCGGTGGCTGTGGTTTAAAATCTTTAAGGCTTAGTTTTAAAAACGCTTTAAGCCTTGCACCGGTTGTTTTAGCGCGGCTTGCTTCCAGCAATATTTTGCGCAGTCCCTCGCTTACTTCTATAGGCACATTGCTGGTGCTATCTACACCGCAGGCTATGCCGCTTTCTATTTGGCCCAACGCTATTTTATTACCTATATACACTGCTGCTTCAATACCAGTATCGCAGGCCTGTTGTATATCGCAACCCGGTGTTAGCTGGTTAAGCGATGTAAGCATTACGCTTTCGCGCACCAGGCTACCTTCTTTAGCCGATTTAATTACCGCCCCACCGGCCACTTCACCCAGCAGTTCGCCTTTTAGCCCATACCGGTCAATCAGGCCGTTTAGTGTGGCTACCAGCATATCCTGGTTGCTGTAATTTATGTAAGCGGTATTTTGCCTTGCAAAAGGTATACGATTGTAACCTACTACTGCTACCCGGCGCACTTGTTTGTTCGTATTCATATAGTATCTGTTTTAATTGTTTGAAAATACAAGAATGCTTTTATAAAAAAGGAAGTTTTCTTCCCCCCTGTTTTTATTTGTGTTTTAGTATCAGACAGGTACTGGTGGCATGTGCCAGCAGCTTACCGTTGGCATCTACCAGCTTTGCTTCGGTAAGGGCTGTGCGGCCTCCCTGGTTTATTACCTTACCTATGGCGCGCACCGGTCCCGTTTGTATGGTAATGGCTTTTATAAAATTCACTTTCAGTTCCAGCGTGGTATAACCTGTGCCGGCTTCAAGCAATGTGTGCAGCGAGCAACCCATAGCCGAATCGAGTATAGCAGATATTACACCGCCATGCACAGTGCCTATAGGGTTGTAGTGAAACTCCTGCGGGGTAAACCCAAATATTACCTCGCCCGGTTCTGTTTCATGTACTACAAAATCGAGTGTATGTAATAGGGGCGGCAGGGCTATATCTCCTTTGTTCATTGCCTGCAGGTATTCCATACCGCTCATGGTAGTTGCTTTTTGTGCGCCGTCTAAGGGATTCTGCCAGTTGAATGTTCTTGTCCGTTCCATGGTGTTTAGTTTTTTGGGGTTCATTGAAAATACCAATCGGTATATTGTTGTTTAAAAAATTAAAGTTCGTTTATATACTTTTCTACCTGGCTCATTATCTTTTTAAAATCATCGAGCCGGCCTGTTAGCTTGCATATTATAATGCCACCTTCAATACCTGAAATAATTGTGAGCGCAGCTTGCCCGGCATCGCAACCTGCTTTAAACTCTTTAGCGGCTATTCCACCGTTTATAATTTTTACAGTAGCGCGTTTCCATGCGGTGATGGCCTCAGCAGCTTTCTGTTTTAATTGCGGATGTGTATCATCTGCCTCTAGTGCTGTATTAAGTATAGGGCAACCACCTGTTGGAAAAGGGGCTGAAAGAAAACCTCTGTACACCTGTGGGAAGACAAGTAACCTGTCGCGCGCGCTGGTTTGCTTATCCAGTTCAGCTTTCAGCACCGCGCTTACCTGGCGCAGGTTATGGTCAAAGGCAGCCAGGGCTACTTCATCTTTATTTTCAAAGTTGCCGTAAATGCTGCCTTTGGTTAAACCGGTAGCCTCGGTAAGGTCACTCATGCTAGTGCCACTATAGCCCTTTATATTGAAGATAGGTGCTGTTTGCTCTATTATAAATTGCCTTGTCTTTTCTGCCTTGGTCATACCGTCGATTTGCATTGACGATACAAAAATATACCAATCGGTATATTTTACAAACTTTGTTTGATAATTTATTTTGTAGATAGTAGAACCAAATTGATTTGGAATTAGTTAGTGGCGAAAAAAGGCATAAAAAAACCGGAAAGCCTTACCTGAGCTTTCCGGTTTTTTTATAAGTGCCCGAAGCGAGATTCGAACTCGCACACCCTTTCGGGCGCTACCACCTCAAAGTAGTGCGTCTACCAATTTCGCCATCCGGGCTTTGAGAGTGGCAAATATAATCGGAATACAAAAATTACCAATTATCAATTACCAATGGCAATGAAACCAGCTAATAGGCCCCTTATAGCTGTCAATATACCGGTTGTTATCTTTCGTTCGATTTCTGGAGCGTAAACGCAAAGGTAGTACCTACGCCTACCGTGCTACGCACATTAATGGTTTGCTGGTGGGCTTCTATTACGTGTTTTACTATGGCCAGACCCAAACCTGTGCCGCCCTGCTCGCGGCTGCGGTGTTTATCTACCCTGTAAAACCGCTCGAACAGGCGTGGCAGGTGCTCCTCGGGTATACCTATGCCATTGTCGGTTATCTCGGTAAGTATATTTTCGTCCATATCGTAAAAACTGGCTACTACCTGTCCGTTTTCGTTGCCATACTTAATGGCATTTACTACCAGGTTGGTAATTACCTGCCGTATTTTTTCTTTATCGGCGTTTACATAAAATGGCTTATCGCTTTCTTTTTTAATGCTAAGGTTAAATTTCTTTTGCTGGGCTTTCAGGTCCATCGAGTCGAACACATCGCGCACTAATTGATGGATATCAAAGGACTCTTTATGTATCGATTCCTCGCCCCGCTCCAGCCTGCTGATAGCATCCAGGTCATCTACGAGGTTGCTCAGGCGCTCTATACTTTTAGAGGTGCGCTCCAGAAACTGCCGTGCAAACTTAGGGTCGTCCATGGCACCTTCTAACAGGGTGTGCACATACCCCTGTATATTGAACAAAGGGGTTTTGAGCTCATGCGATAAGTTACCGAGGAACTCTTTACGAAATTGTTCAAGCTTGCGAAGGGCCTCCAACTCGCGGCTGTTGTGCAACACATAATCCTTTACCTGCGTTTCCATCTCCGATAATGGGTCATCGCCAAGGGTGTCGCCTATCGATTCTTTAAGGCTTTTGCTAAGCTTAAACTGGTGAATAATTTTGTAAACCAGCTTAATACGGTTGCGCAGGTAAATATCTACCACGTAATACATCAGCAGGGCCGATAACACAAATACAGAGCTGAAAATGACCACAAAGTGTTTCAGGCTTGCTTCAAAGTAAATGTCGATACCACTTATTACTGTAGCCAGCAATAAAGAAATAAGTATGGTAAGGTTTCGGGTAGATAAGCGGTCCATGCGCACAAATGTATAAGGAAAGTTTTAAGCCAGGGTTAAGAAACGTGCATTGGCAAAAGCCTGCTTAATCTGCTGCAGCTATTCATTTATTAATAATCGGTAAACGAGTCCTGGCTTTTAGATTTTACATATCAGGCAATTAAACTTAACCGGTAGTTCATAATTTGGACAGAAAAATTACATTTGAAAACTGTAATCCAAATACCTCCAATGAGAAAAAATCTACTTCAATCAGTTGCACTGGTTTTATTGCTGGCCATATCTGTTGCCGGATATGGACAAAATCTGGTGCTAAACCCGAGTTTTGAAATTACTAATAACAATGCCTGCCCTGCCGGCATTAGCGAATTTGGCCTGGCTACCGATTGGGGCGAGGGAAACAGTGGGCAGACTAACTGTACTACATCCGATTTATATGCAGGCTGTGCATCGCAAATTGGAGGTGCCAACAGCCCTAATGCTTTGTTGGGTTTTCAGGCATCGCGCACAGGTACGCACCACGCCGGTATTATATTGGCTGAGGGTGCGCTTGGCTGTGCATTAATAGGAAGTAACTACCGCGAGTATATAGAAGGTAAACTTTCGCAGCCATTAACTGCCGGGCAGAAATATGTAGTGCGTTTTTATATGTCTATGCCCGATGAAGTAATGGGTGCCAGTGATGATTTTGGGGTTTACTTTTCTAACACGTATTATTCGCACGATGCGTGTGTAACACAGCTTATGCCGGTTACCCCGCAGTTAAATTATTGCGGCCCTCCTATAGTAGATACACTGGGGTGGACCGAGGTTAAATGGATATACACTGCTGTAGGCGGCGAAACGTTTTTTACCATTGGTAATTTTAAGAACGATGGTAATACCACATTAGCTCCTGTAAACTGCGGTGGTTTTGTGCAGAACCCTTACCTGTATTACTTTATAGATGATGTAGAAGTTTCACCGGCACCGCCAAGCACCGGCGGCAATGGCAATGTAGATGCCTGCGAGTTTACATTAGTAACATCATCTACGCCTAAGGGCTGCACGGCAAACGATGGCACTGCTACTGTAGTAGCAGCAGGTTGTTCTGCGCCATTTCAATATGCCTGGGCCGGTGGTGGTAGCAATGCCACTTTAAATAACCTTGCGGCCGGTACTTATACAGTTACAGTTAGCGATGCCAACTGCTCGGCTACCTCTACTGTATCGGTAGCTGCATCTACGGCACCTGCGGTACAAATTACCAGTATAAACGCCAATTGCGGGGCCAGCAATGGTACGGCTATAGCTAATCCTACCGGCACCGGGCCTTTTACATATGCCTGGAGTGGTGGTGGCAATGCGCAGGTTAAAAATAACCTGGGTGCGGGTACTTATACTGTTACGGTAACAGGTGCAGGTAACTGCACCGCTACAGCCTCAGCCTCTATTACAGCCTCTGCGGGCAGTTTATCACTTACCGGTGCAGCCACGCCTGCCAGTTGCGGGTTAAATACCGGCACAGCTACAGTAGCAGTTAGTGGTGGCAGCGGGCCCTATACCTATAGCTGGAGCAATAACCAAACAACACAAAGCATCACCGGGCTTGCTGCCGGTTCTTATACAGTTACCGTTACCAGTTCATCGGCAAGTACAGCTACACCTTTCTGGTCAGAGTATTTTACAAACGGCGCTACCGGATGGACCTATGCCGATGGCCCTGGTACTAACGGTGCGCAGCCAAACCTGTGGGCGGTAGATGCCAACGCAGATTGTGTTTGCGATTCGGGGAGCTACCTGCATATAACCTGTAATCCTGCTTCGTTGCCATGTTCGTTTGGCGGCGGCGGATGCACTTATTTCCCTGGTATTCCTATTCCTAACCCATTGATAGGCGACCCCACCACAGATAAGGTTGCTATTTCTCCCTCTATATCTACTATTGGCAAAAGCAACATTGTGCTTAAATTTAAATATACAGTAGGTGGCGACGATAGCGGCCGCGATTATGGTTTATTACGCTTTAGCGGTGATGGCGGAGCCAACTGGACGGAGATGCCTACCAAATATATGAACCAGCCAACCTGCAACAATGCTGTGGTTAACGTGCCTAATACATTTGAGAACAAAAGCAATTTCAAAATTGCTTTCCGCTGGGTAAACAATAATGATGGCGAAGGAGATGACCCTGGATTTGCAATTGATAGAATTGAGCTTATTGAAAGTACAGTTGCCAATTGCCCTTCTACCACCACCGTTACAGTAACTTCTACCAACAACCTGCAGGCTACTACAACCACTACCAATGCAAACTGCGGCCAAAATAACGGCACAGCAACTGCTGTATTACCTGGTGGCAGTGGTTATGTTTATGTGTGGAATACCGGCGGCAATACAGCCACGATTAATAACCTGGGTGCAGGCACTTATACGGTAACTGTAAGCGCAGGGGCTAACTGCTCTACCACTGCCAGTGCGGTGGTTACAGCATCCAGCGGATTAAGCATATCTACCCAAGCTGTTAATGCAAGTTGTGGTGGCAACAGCGGTTCTGCAACTGTAGTGGTTTCGGGTGTAGGCAATTATAATTACACATGGAGCAGCGGAGCCAACACAGCTACTGCTACCAACCTTGCACCAGGCAGCTATACGGTTACTGTAAGCCAGGGCAATTGCTCGGCTACAGCCTCAGCGGTAGTTGTTTCAAGTTCTGGTTTATCAGGTACATTCAACGTAACACAGCCATCGTGCGGGCAGGCCAATGGAGTGCTTAACGTGGCTAACATAAGCGGCGGTGTTCAGCCGGTAAGTATGGAGTGGAGGCTTAATAACGTTGTTATAAGTACCAACTCTCAGGTAAATAATCTGGGCAGCGGCTTATATATATTCCATGCTCAGGACGCTAACGGTTGCGATTTGGACACTGCTTTTGTGTTGAACTCATCGGGTGCTAATGCTGCTACACTTACTGCCGACCGTACATTGATTTGTGCCGGTGATAGCGCGCTTGTTTGTGCACCGGCCGGTTATACCGCCTATTTGTGGAACACCGGTGTTACCACCCAATGTATCAAGGTAAAGGCTGCGGGCAATTATTATGTTACCGTAACCGATAATGGAAACTGCACAGCCACATCTAATCACCTGGCTATTGCAGTGCGCCAACAGCCTTCGGTTTCTATTTCTGTAAGCGGCGATACGCTTACATCGTACAACGCAGCGGGTTATCAGTGGTACTTAAACGGTCAACCCATACCTAATGCTACTTCTGCAGTCTATATTGCAAACCAGGGCGGCAGCTACCAGGTGTTGATTAACGATACTGCAGGTTGCAAAGCGCTATCAAACGCAATTGTGATTACCGGGATAGAGAATATAACCGGTGAAGGCGTTTCGGTGTACCCTAACCCAGCTGTAGATGGTTGGTACCTGACTATAACCGATGATTTGGTTGGCGCTACGGCATACATTTATGACAATAGTGGTAGATTGGTTTATACCTCTTTGTTGCGCAACAGCATATCTGAAATAAACTTTAATGCAGCCAAAGGAGTTTACATGCTGCGGATAAATACAAACAATAAAGCTATAGCTAAAAAGCTTATTAAGCTATAGGCGATAATGCTATAAAATAGAAAAGGCCCTGTTTTAACAGGGCCTTTTTTATTTTCTGAGGCAACCTATTTGGCAAAGCGCTCCAGCAAGTTATGTTTCATACGTGCCGAGACTTCTACCTTGCTGTTGTCGTTCATTATCAGGTAGCCACCACGGCCTTTAACGTAGTTTTTGGCATGAGCCAGGTTAATAATGTAAGATTGGTGTGTGCGGCAAAACTGTTCTTCGTCCAGTATTTCCTCAAAGTAACTGAGGGGTTTACTAACCAGTATTTTTTCTTTGGAGGTAAGCTGAAAATTAGTGTAACTACCCTGTGCTTCGCACATTATTATTTCGCTCTGCTCAATAAATTTAAGGCCCTCCAGTGTGGGCAAAGCCAACCGTTGCTTCTGTCCATTTTTTTGGCGGCTATTGAATAAAAGGTTCTCATGCCGTTTGTCGCCGGCGCTATCCACCGGTAATTTTTTTACGGCTGCAATCAGGTCATCGGCATCTACCGGTTTTAGCAGGTAATCTAATGCGCTGGCCTTAATGGCCTTGATGGCATAATGCTCGTAAGCGGTTACAAAAATTATACTAAACTGGTTACTGGGGAAATTTTCAAGCACGTTAAATCCATTACCATCGGGCAGTTCTACATCCAGGAATACAAGTGCAGGTTTCCATTTTTTTATTTCCTCTACTGCATCTTTCACGGTTTGCGCGTGGCCTACCAATTCTATTTCGGGGCAATGTTCTTCTATCAGCGTTTTTAAAACGTTGGCACTCCGGGTTTCGTCCTCTACCATTAATGTACGAATGATATTCATTTTTAGTCAGTGTGTTTTAAAGGTATATATAGTTTTACAATAGTACCGGTTTTGGCCGCATCTAGGTCCGATTTGTCCTCAATCGTATAACGTATTTCTACTTTGTTTATTTCGCCTATGGTTTTTATCCGGTCGCTGATTATATCCAGTGCATGGGTTTGCTTTTTGCCCGGTTGATACTCGCGTTTGGCAGATTGGTTATACCCTACACCGTTATCCTCAACCGAGCAAACCAGAATGGTGTCCTCTATAGCAAATGAAATGCTAATCAATCCCGGTTCACCATTATGGCCCATTCTTCCATGCCGAATGGCATTTTCTACCAACGGTTGCAATATCATAGATGGAACTTCTATGTTTTCTCCGTTAACCCCGGATGGTAAATTGACAGTATAACTAAATGTATCATTAAACCGCATACGTTCAAGATCCATGTATAACCTCAGAAAATCTATTTCTTCGGTTAACGGTACGTTTTGCCGGCGCGAATTATTGAGTGTAATGCGTATTAGCTTGGCAAAACTGGTAAGATAACGGCGCGCCGATTGTGCATCGTTTTTAATAATGAAATCCTGTATAGCATTAAGGCAATTAAAAATGAAATGCGGGTTCATTTGCGCCCTTAAGGCCTGTAATTCGAGGTTGGCTATTTTGCGGTTTACCTCTGTTTTCAATTCTTCGCGCTTACGTATGCGTGTGATGGTGTATACCGAACCTGTAATAACCAGTACGATAGCCATAATCATAAGCGCGAACCAAAACCACCATTTTAAATAGAAGGGAGTGTTTATAGTAAATGCAAATACAGCAGGGTTTGTGCTTTCTATGCCCGAATTGTTTATGCACTTTACCAGGAAGCGGTAATCGCCGGGTGGTAATTTAGTAAACTGAACAAAGGTATTAGTAGTGTATGCCCAGCTGGTGTCGTAACCTTCTAACCTGTATTTATAAGTCTGCCTGCCTGCGTTTTTATAGGTCAGGCCTATAAAGTCTATACCTATAAAGTTTGTACTGTAGCTAAGCTGGTTTATGCTTTTTATAGGTGCAATATCATTGTCAATAGTTAAACGTGTAATGTAAACCGGTGGGGGGTAAGTGTTATGCAATACAGAGTCGGGATTGAATACGGTGAGGCCTTTTTTGCTGTAGAGCCAGAGGTCCTTTTTTGTACGGGTAACCTGCTCTATATCGTTAGACAACAGGCCGTCGTATACTGACAGGGAATTGATAGTTGCTGTAAATGTCTTCCTGTCGAGTTTTATACTGTTGATGCCATTATTTGTAGCCAGCCATATGGTATTTTCAGTATCGATATAGATTGCCCGGCACATGTTACTACGCAATCCATCTTTAGTAGTATACTGGTGTATTTTGTCACCATCTATAACAAACAGGCCGGCTCCTCGAGATGCGGCAATTATTAAACCGCTACTTCTTTTTATATCAACAAATCTATTTTTAAAAATGCTGTTTTTATCTCCCAAATAGTGTAGGCTATCGTTTTTAAGGGAATACATTCCATTAATGGTTCCCACAAGCATATTTCCATTATAATCTTCACAAACGGTTTGTGCCCGGGCTGGTATAGGCACGTATTTTATAATCGCTCTTTTTATCGGGTCAATTTTAATTAGTTGTGATAAATTAAGCGTCCACACCAGACCTTTACTATCATTTATTACAATTCGTGAGTCATACTCTGGCCCTCTTTCCCCTTTAAACAGGTCGATGAATTTTTCAAGTTTACCGGTAGATGTATTTATAATTGCAATTCCATTGTTTGCCGAAACCCAGAGTTCGTGCGGTTTATACAAAAAACAGTTCCAATAATACATGTGGCGTTTTATAATGTATTGAAGTGTTCCTAAAACCGGAAATACAGGTTTGGGCTCCTCAATGCCTTTAGCAACCAACATTATTTTTTCTGCCACAAAAAATGTGGAGCTGTCAAACGGTACGATAGCTGTCACATTCCCTTTTGGTGCTTGTTTTTCTGTATAATGGGTAAACCGGTCTGTTGCCAGGTAAAAGAGTCCATCCTGGGTGGTTGTAAACCAATATCCATTTTCTTTGTCGCGGATAATACCTGATACCGTTAATCCCTGCAGGAGGGTTTTCTTAATGGCTTTGTCAGTGTTGATGTTATAAAGTTTTATACCACCATCCTTTGCGCCGAGCCATACAAGCGAATCATTTTCATATAAGCTACACGTACTTGCCGGATGCCTGATTGTTTTAATAAAATGCCCATTGCTATCTAATAGGTGGGTAGCACTGGTACAAAAAATTTGAATTATTCCATTTTCGATTTCTAGTACATTAGTAAGTTCGTAATAGTTGGCCGGTAGAAAACATTCTGAAATTTTATGCCCTTTTCTAAAAAGTGTGGTATGGAGTTTTTCTTTATCGTCATCTGCCGTTAGAATATATCCATTCTTTACCAAAAAAAATTTTCCATAATCAAGTTGCTCAATGTTGGTCCACGTTGTTTCACCATTTACTTTTTCAGGAATCACCTTTAACAGGCCGTTAAATGTTGTAATTAGAAGGGTGTCGTTATGGAAGTTTCTTATGCCCGTTAGATACCCGCTACCTATAAAATTCCGAATCTTTTTATTGGCTTCAAAATCCTGTCCATATATAGTATCGTTTAAAAAAAATGATAAGCGCCCCGAAAAACTAATAAACCATATACGGCCAACACTATCTTCGTAAAACCCAAATACTGTATTGTCCACAAGTCCGTCGGCCGTGCTGAAGTTTTTAAAATTATATCCGTCAAACCGGCTTACTCCCATATCTGTAGCAATCCAGATGTAGCCTTTGCGGTCCTGGTGAACTGAATATGTTTCTGAACTGGGCAAGCCTTCGTTAGTGGAGTAATGGCGGAAAAACGTTTCCTGGCTATTTGCTAAGAATGAGCATAGCAATGCAATAAAGAGGAAGATGTGTTTTAACAAAAGCATGTGTGCCCCCGAAAAATAGAGGTTTATTTTGCATTAGCGGTATGAATTACCCTATTTATATAAAATGTACTTTTTGGAGCAAAAAAAACCGGCTGCTTTGTGGGCATCCGGATTACCAAACAGGTTCAAAGTTGGTACTTTTTAGGCTTATGCCCTTCCCTGAAAACGCATGACACGTTTTCAGGGAACCGGAGTTGTGATGGATGATTCCGTAACGAACTCAGTTGGGGGCACTGAACTGAAAAACAATTCAATTAGGCAAACAGGATCAAACTCAGCAAAAGAAAAAACCTGCTTACCGGTGGTAAACTTTTAAAAAAGAAAGGTCTTTTCTTACTGAGAATTTGTAACTGTGTTACTATTCTTTATAACCGTGTTGGGTTGTGTGGTAAATTGTATAGTTGAGTTGCCAGCTAGGATGCCGGTGGAGTTTCAGGATCTTGCGTTTTGGGTTTTACGCGTGTACCGGTGTACATGCTGTAACGGAAAAAACGGCACTCTAACTGCCCGTTATAAACTGTAAGGCGTTTGGATGTTGCCAACCCTACTAGTTTCAAGGCTTCGTGATTGCTTGAAATAATCCAACAATCGAAACCGGCATATTTCTTCTTAAACGTATGGCCTACCTGCTCATATAAGGCTCCTATATCTTCTTTGTCCATCCGCTCTCCGTAGGGCGGGTTCATTAGTAAGATAGGTTTGTTACCGGTAATGGGTGGGGCATCGCTTTCTAAAAAATCGGCATTGCGAATGCGTATCATATCCTCGGTTTTCGACCTTTTAACATTTTCCTTTGCCTTTCGCGCTACGTGTGGAGATAGTTCTATGCCAAACAAGGTAATGTTTTCAGTAGATATTCTATCAATGGCTGCGGTGTGTATTTTAGTCCAAAGGTCTTCATTAAAAGGCAAAAACTGCTTCCAGTTCATAAAGCCGAACTGTTCTCTAAAATACCCCGAAGGAATATTGGCTGCCAGCATAGCCGCCTCTATAAGTATAGTGCCAGAGCCACACATGGGGTCTACAAAGGTGCTGCGGCGGTCCCACTCGGTTAGCTGCACCAGCCCCGCGGCCAGCACCTCATTAATGGGCGCCAGGTTTGTTTTTTCTCGGTAGCCGCGCTTGTGTAGCGAATCGCCCGAACTATCCAGGGCTATTATACACCGGTTACGTGAAACATGCAGGTGTAATCTCAGGGTTGGGTTATCTAAATCAACCGAAGGCCTTATACCGGTTTGGTCTCTAAACCGGTCGCAGATAGCGTCCTTAGTTTTTTGCGATATGTATTGCGAGTGGGTAAAAATATCGGTATTCAGCACGGTATCAATGGCTATTGTATCGTTCGGGGTAATAAGCCCCTCCCAGGCAATAGACTTTACCTGTTCGTACAGGTCATTCTCGTTTTCTACTTCAAACTCTACATATTGCACCAATACGCGCAGGGCTGTGCGCAGCAGCAGGTTAGCTTTGTACATTACCCCCAGGTTGCCGTCGAAACTAACCGCCCGGTTGTGTATTTCTACACTTTCGGCGCCCAGCATTTTCAGTTCGTTGGCGCACAGTTCTTCCAGTCCAAAAATGGTTTTGGCTACCATCCGGTAATTGCTGTTACCGTGCTCGGGTATTTTAAAGAAATTCACGGCGCAATGATAGCAAATAGACTGTAGTAAATAGAGTGTGTTGCCAGAGGAAGGGCACGCCACTAAGCTGTTAAGCTATAAAAGGCTACATTCGCATAATGCTTCGTTATACAGCTGATGTGCGTACCTTGTTAAATGTTGCCCTGTATTTTGCAGTGGCCATTACCCCGTGGTTTTTGTGGCCCAATATGAATGGCTGGCAAATTGCGTTTTGGGTAGCTATTAATTGCCTTATGTCGTTTATATGCGCAGTCATAGTGCATAATACTATCCATGTGCCTATTTTCAAAAAGCGTTGGATGAATAAGGTGTTCCAGGTTGTACTTGGCTTTTGCTATGGGCACTCTACCAGTGCTTATGTGCCGGGGCATAATTTTAGCCACCATAAGTATACGCAAACACCTAAAGATGCTATACGCACCAGCAAAGCACGTTTTCGCATTAACCTGCTAAATCAGCTCTTTTTCTTTTTTATAATGAGCGGCGATATATTAAAAGGCGAGATACGGTTTGCTAAAAAGATGTACCGCGAGCGCCCCGAATGGTTTTGGCAGTATGCGCTGGAAATGGTATTGGTAATAGGAGGCAAGGTAGCCCTGGCAATATTTAACTGGAAATGTTTTTTGCTTTTTGTAGCCATTCCTCACCAGTACGCTGCATGGGGTATAGTGGGTACCAACTATTTTCAGCATGATGGCTGCGACGAAGAACACCCCTATAACCACAGCCGGAACTTTACCGGTGGTTTTTTAAACTGGTTATTGTTTAACAACGGTTACCATGGTGCCCACCACATGAAACCCAATCTGCACTGGAGTTTATATCCTGAGTTTCACGCTACTAAATTACGTCCGTTTATTCATCCATCGCTCGACCGCGAATCGCTTTTAGCTTACCTGGTTACTACGCATATTTATCCCGCTAAGCGGGTAGATTATCTGGGCAATGCAGTTGTGTTGCCGGCACCTGTGGCAGATGAAGATTGGGTAGAGAATGTGAAAGTACAGGAGCACGCTACCGATATGGCGGGTGCTGCTTAAAGTTTGATTACCCTGCGGCAAGAACTTACGCCGTTGCACCATATCTTTAGTATGTAAACCCCTTGTGGCATTTCTGTGGTTTGCAAACTGTTTTCTCCATCGTGTAGCATCAGGCTACTCAAACTCTTTCCCTGCATATCCATCCATTCGGCCGTTGCACTCCCTGTACCGGTAGTAATATTTACCTGTAACTGGTGGGTAAAAGGATTAGGGTAAACTTCAATAGCATTGAGTGTTTCATTTTCAATACTGCTAACTGTGCCACCCAATGCCTTAAAAGCATTTATACGCCCTGCACCTAACTGTCCGGTAAAGGTTGGGTTTACCAGGGTAATATTATCAGCACTGCTTTTTAACCGTGCTTCTACCTGTGCGGGCGTAAACGTTGGGTTGGCTGCTACTACCAAACCTGCCAGCCCTGCCACCAACGGACAGGCCATAGACGTGCCACTGAACGATGAATAAGCAGTAGTGCCGCTGGCTACTGTACTTAAAATGCCCACACCGGGTGCCATTACATCAATCGTTGGCCCATAGTTTGAGAACGATGCCTTTTGATCCGTTTGGTCTGTAGCGCCTACGCTTATTACATTGGTGTAAGATGCTGGATAGAACGGTGTTGTAGTATTGTCATTGCCTGCTGCGGCCACCAGTATAATACCCCTGCCGCTGGCTGTATTCATTAAAACCTGTTCGGTAACTGAGCTGCCTTCACTGCCATACGACATGCTTATAATTTTAGCCCCATTGCGCATGGCGTATGTAATACCATCGCTGGTTGTGCTTAACTCATTACCGCTTTCGGCACTGTTGCGGGTGCACTTTACGGCCATAATCTTTGTATTGAAACCAATAGAAGCTATCCCTTTGTTATTATTAGTAGCAGCCGAGGCAATGCCTGCACAATGGGTGCCGTGGTTCCATGCATCCGTAGCAGTAATGCCAGCCGGCGGGCTTGTATTGCCATCTCTATCGGCTACATCAAATCCGTTACGGTCGTCGGTATATCCGTTCAGGTCGTCATCAAAACCATTGCCGGCCACCTCACCGGTATTTACCCACATATTAGGTGCAAGGTCTTCGTGCGTAGCCAGTACTCCATTATCTACAATAGCAACCACCACGTTTGCAGAACCCTGCGAAATATTCCAGGCTAATTGGGCGCTTATTTTTAGCAGGCTCCACTGGCTGCCGTCAAAATCATTAGGCACAAAACTGGTTCTGTGTAAGGGCACTTTTTCTACGTACTCTATCATAGCCAGTGTGCGCAGGGTATCGCGGCACAAATCCATTTTGGCGGTATCGGAAAAACGCAGGCAATAAGTTTGCTCCAGCGTATCGTTGTTTAATCCCATAAACGGGCGGTAGCAGGTATCCATCTGGTAAAGAGGTACAAGCTGCAACATAGCGGGATGCTGTAGAGTCATTACGCCGGAAAAGGTGTCTTTTACTTTAAAGTACAGCGTGCCATCTACATATAGCGAATCATGCACCTGAGCAATGCTAAACAGGGTAAGGCCAACGAACAGGGCAAGTAAAGTAGATTTTATACGCCTCATGCAATTTTTATTTTAATGTAAGGTAAAGCTATTTGTTTAAGCAAGAAAAAACTGCCCGTTAAATGTTTTTTGTTCAATATTTACCAACTAATTGTTTGACCATGGGACGTATAAAAGTCGACTTGCACGATGTATTTAATAGCAGCAAAGGCATTGATAAAGCCTTGCAGGATGCGTTTGATGAAGCCATTGAGTGTCGTATTAAAGAGGTTGAGATTATACCGGGCAAAGGCAGCGGGCAGCTGCGTAAACGGGTTGAGCGCTTTTTGCAGCAGCCCCACATAAAATCTAAATACCACCGGATAGAGAACGACAGTAAAAATTTCGGGCGCCTTTTTGTTTACTTCCGGTTCGATAAATGAGAGCATCATCAACTCTCCTCTTACTGCTTCATGTAATGGCATATGGTTCTTCTATGGCTCAGGTTTCCCGGCTTGATAATGTACCTGATGCCTTTATGCGCATTCCCGATTCTAAGCCAGTCCTGGTACATTTTTATAATACAAAACATAAAGTGCCGGAGGGTGGACACTTGCAGGGTGTGCAGGCCTTTAGTTTTAATGGTAAAGAGCACTTGGCACTTACCGGTAGTTCTGGTAGCTATTCATATTACGTTACAGCCCCGGTAGATTCTGAGGCCAGGCTGGTAAAATTGCTGGATAGCCCTTATCGCCATGCCGGTGGTTGTCAGCTGGCCGGCGATATGTTATATGTAGGAGTGGAGGACAATGTGGCCAAAGACAAGGCAAAAGTTATTGCATTAAACATAGATGGAGAAATTCAGGGAACTGTTGCAGAGCGGAAAGGCCGATATAAAAGAAGTACTGCTGGTGCTACCGCAGTTATAAAAGTGAATTGGGAGATTATTGCTGTGTGCGACTGGGATTCGAAGCATATTGATTTTTATCTGCCTACGTATGAAGGATATGGGCTGCAGGAAACTTACACTATGCCCGATACAGGTGTGGCGGGTGCTTATCAAAGCATAAACCTGGTTGCCGATACGGCCGGTCATATTTTTATGATTGGCTTTTGCAAAGCAGGTAGTACGAATAGGGCCGACCTGTTTAGTGTAGATGCCAATTACCAACTTACACTACTAAGTAGTCGTTACTTTAAAACTACAAATGGATGTAGTTTCAGGTATGGTGCTGGGCTGCGGGTTATAAATAAAAACACGCTGGCAATTTATACTTGCCAGCGTGCTTTGAAAAGGAAAAACGCGGTGAATGTTTTTACAAACCGGTTTTGATATAGTCGTCTTTAAGTAGCTTGGTGCGCAGTATCTCCTGGCGCTTTTCTATCATTTCAAATGCAGCCAGTTCGGGCAACATCATATCCAAATCCGATTGTTCGTTTTCTTCTATGTTCAGCTGCGTTTTTAGTTCAAGCGCGTTGAATATCTGCTCTTCCCAGATCTTAAGCAGTTGCAGTGCATCGTGCTGCTCGAAACGGCGGGCTGTACCCATTTGTTTTCTTACCAGCGTTAGCTTGTTTTCCAGTTTGGTTTCATTTAAGTGGGCAAGCACCGAAACGTTTTCTGCTTCTTTGTCGAGCGCCGTGTGGAGGTGTTGTGCGTAGTTCATGCTTTAAAGATGTAATTTAACTAACAGAGCGCATCTTGTATCCTGTTGTATTTATAAACGCATACTGTTTGGTGCGTATGTGTTTCAGGACAGTCAGCTGCAATATTAGCGGGTTAATTAACAAGTTCAGCTTTGTTTACGGCAACTTTTAAAAAAGGTTACATAGTATTTTACTGGCCCATAAGTAAAGGTTAGAGGTATTGGCTGTTTAAAGTCCCCTTTTGTTTCATCCCGAGCTTGCCTCGGGAAGGGGATTTAGGCGTTTATCGTATACCTTTTTCGGGGTGGCGGCCCTTGATAGGGCGGTAGAAATTTTTGATTTCCTCTATGTCTTTATCAATATCGCCGGTAGGGTAGAAGGTAGGGCCAATGCCGGCTACCTTGTGCTCAAAATCGAGGTAGGTTAGCACTATGGGCACTTTTGCCTGCAGGGCTATGTAGTAAAAACCAGTCTTCCATTTCTCTACATATTTACGGGTGCCCTCGGGCGAAAGGGCCAGTATAAACTCATCGCGCTCATTGAAGGTGGCCACAGCCTGCTCTACCAGGTTGCTGTGTTTGCTGCGGTCTACAGGTATGCCGCCCAGTGCTTTGAATATAAAGCCATAAGGGGCATCGAAAATTTCTTTTTTGCCATAAAACGCGAAGTGTATGCCAAAAATATATTTGGCCAGAAAGCCATAAAACACATCCCAGCCGCTGGTATGCGGGGCCAGTATGGCTACAAATTTTTTAAGTTGCGGCACCTGTCCAGCTGTACGCCAACCGGTAAGCCAGAATATGAAGCGCGCCAGTAGTTTCATGGTGATGATGAAGATAATATAAGTTTACATTCCACCGCTATTAAGATGGTTCGGTGTTCACGTTGAGCAAATCAAAGCCCTAGTCGCAAGCGTGTGTCTATACTTGGCATTACAAGTAAAATTTAACCTAATATGAGTAATGGCATTACCCGAATTTGGTAATGAGATTACCTGATTTGGGTAAGGAGATTATTTGACGTCAGTAGGTCGGTGTACACATTGCCTCGAAGTTCGGTGTACACAAGGTTGCTATATGTAATTCATTAATAGGGTGTTGCAAAAAGGTCTGGTGTACACTTTTCAAAAACCAGCTATTGTGTACACTCACTTTTAAACTCCCCGCTGTTCGTATTTCAGCTGCCCTGGGCGGAACGACTCGGAACCTACCAATGGCAAGGAGTATTTAACTCTGTCTCTTCTTCGCCCAGTCAATCAACTCCCCCAGTGCCCCCGTACTCCACAGCGCCCATAGCACAAGCACCGGCTGAAAGAACAGGCGGATTAGCCTGGCGGTGTCCGTATTAAGTGTAAAGGCATCTATGCGGTTTACATACTGGTGTATGTTGCCGGGTATTATCAGTACATAAAATATAGCCAGCACCAGGCCTACATATACTTTGTAGCGGTTGAGAAACACCATGGCTAAGCCAAACAATAATTCTACAACACCGGAGGCTACTACCACAAAATCTTTGCTGAAGAAAGGAATCCAATCGGGCACCTGTGCCTGAAACTCAGCGCGCTTGAAAGAGAAGTGGCCGATGGCGGCAAGTATCATCAGGCTGCCGAGTATAATACGGGCTATATTTTGCGGGGTGCTTGTTTTGGGGTTTGGTTGCATGGTGGTGAAGTTACCTGTAATTTTAAGAAGCCAGAGGCATTCCGCTGTTATGCTTTTCTGTATTACTTTCCACGCGGTTATGAAATACATAAAATGGCTTTTAATTATTGCGGTGGTTATAGGGGCTATAATGTATGCCCTGCAATGGAACGTAAAACGCATAACTGTAAATACCTACAACCGGTATGTAGCTGATGCGCCATACGATGTTATTATAGTGCCCGGTCTGCCGTACGATACCGGTAAGCAAAACATACTGCTGAAGGTGCGTATGCTGTGGGCCAAATCACTCTACGATAAGGGCATTGCTAAAAACATTATCTTCTCGGGTGGGGCCGTGCATAGTTGCTGGGTTGAGGCCACTATTATGAAGGTGATTGCAGATAGCATGGGCATACCTTCCGACCATACCTTTGCAGAGGTAAAAGCAGAGCACAGTAACGAGAATGTATACTATGGCTATAAGCTGGCGCAAAAACTGGGCTTTAAGAAAATAGCACTGGCCACCGACCAGTTTCAGAACCTGTTTTTGTTGAGGTTTATAAAGAAGAAACTGCACGGTATGGCGCTGTTGCCTGTGGTAGTAGATTCTTTTCCGGTATACGATAAAATGGAGTTGCCGCACATAGACGCTACCTGTGCCTATGTAGATGGCTTTGTGCCGCTAAACCAACGCAAGAGCAGGTATGAGCGCTATAAGGAAGCCATGGATGATGAGGTAAAGGAATGAGCCGGCTGTTT
>DATGWP010000148.1:0-19243 GCA_035299425.1 Chitinophagales bacterium
TCCTTCTTTATCATGTATTTCGATTGCGGGTAAAAATATAGTTTTGCGTCAAAGTAAAAATTTGTGCCAAAGAAACCTGTGGTTAGCCCTGAGCAGTTTTATGAGTATTGTGTAGCAAGAAACCTGCCGTTTGCGTTTTACCGCCTGCCCGGCTCACCCGATGTTAAAATTATAGCCCAGAGCAGCCCTGTAATACAGAAAACTGTTTTTGATAAAAAAACGGTTAACCGATCCGGATTTGTATTTGCGCCGTTTGAGGAGGATGCTGATACAGAGAGTATTTTAATAGGGCCCGATGTTGTATGCACCGATAATACATTACCTGACCTGGATTTTGCGCCCACCGCAGAAGTGAAAAAATATAAACGCACCTGGACGGCTAACCTGAAGGAAACCAGCCGCGCACAGTTTGAAAGGCTGGTAAGGAAGATTAAAAAGGAGATAAAAGCAGGTAATGCCAGCAAAATTATTGCAGCGCGTGTTATAAAGAAAAAGAAGCCTAAAGATTTTAACCCGGTTGAATTGTTTTATGCCTTGTGCAAAAGCTATCCGCAGGCATTTGTTTCGCTTGTGTTTACCAGCGGGTATGGTTTGTGGGTTGGCGCTTCGCCCGAGGTGTTGGTGGCAGTAAATAATAACCAGCTTACTACCTATGCCCTGGCAGGCACCAAGGCCAATACTGCGGAAAATAGAAAAGAAGGGTGGGGCGAAAAGGAAAAGGAGGAACATGCCATTGTAAGCCGGTATATTATAAAAGTACTACAGGGCGTTGCAAAACATGAACCGGTAGTGAAGGGCCCGACAGCTGTAACGGCCGGTAACCTGCTGCACCTGCGCACTACTATTACCTACAAACCGGTGGCGCATGCTATGTGGCAAAAGGCTGTAAGAGCATTGCACCCCACACCGGCAGTAGCGGGCATGCCCCAAAAGGCAGCTACCGGGTTTATTAGCCGATATGAGAAAAACCCGCGTAGTTTTTATAGCGGGTATTTAGGCCCTATAAACCTTGATGGCAAAATCGACATATTCGTAAATTTACGATGTATGCGCGTTTTAAAAGATAAACTTGCTATATATGTCGGCTGTGGCGTTACTGCCGATTCGGTACCGGCCGATGAATGGACAGAATCGAAGATAAAATCGCAGACACTGTTGAAAGTGATGGAGGCTAACAAATAGAAGTTACAATAAATATTTCACCTTTGCGCGCGCATGACCACAAGTAAAAAAGGAGTAAGGTTTATAGCAGAAGTTTGCCGGCGAAAGGGTATACGGAAAGTGGTTTTTTCTCCCGGCTCGCGTTCGGCGCCTTTTGTTATTGCCTTTAAAGCCATACCGGAAATAGAATGCATGGTTATACCCGATGAACGGGTGGCGGGTTACTTTGCGCTGGGCATGGCGCAGCAACTGGGCGAAACGGTGGCGGTGGTTTGCACCTCGGGCACAGCTGTATTAAACCTTGGCCCTGCGGTGTGCGAGGCCTTTTACCAAAACATACCTTTGCTGATACTTACTGCCGACAGGCCCGATGGGGCGGTGAACAACGGCGAGAACCAGGCCATAATGCAGGAGAATATTTTTGGCAACCACGCATTGGCAAGGTACTCGGTAGATGGGGATGTAACTTCACGTAAAGAATTGGATGCACTGGTTCAAATTATAAGTAAAGCAATAGATGATACTACGCATGGCTATGTAGGCCCGGTGCATGTAAATGTACACATGGATGAGCCCTTGTATGACACTACCACCGATAAGTTGGCGGTAGATATAGGGGCGAAGGAGCCTGAAGGTAATGGCAAGGAGTTTATATCGCTAAAAGATTTGCAGCGCATAAAAAGCGAGTTTACTTTTTATAAAAAGAAGATGATACTGGTGGGTTGCCGCGATTTTGACGATGAATTTAACGACAGGCTGGAACGGCTGAATGAACGCGAGGATATAGTAGTTATTTACGAAAACCTATCGAACCTGTTGCTGGAAAACGCCGTGTGGAATGTAGATGCCTGCCTGGGGCTGATGAGTGATAAAAGAAGCCAGCAATTTATACCCGATGTGGTAATAACCATGGGTGGGCAGATAGTTTCTAAGCGGATAAAGAAGTTCTTGAACGGCATGCCCAAATTGCACTGGGATATTCCACCGGGCAGTAATGCGGGCAGGGGATGGTCTATGTTTGGCGATATGTTCGACTCGATTGAACCGGTAAATGAGATTCAGTTTTTGAACACTATTATTGAAACTGCCGAAGCTGAGGATACCGACTATAAGAAAAACTGGCTACAGCTAAGCAATGATGCCCAAACATTTTCGAGGCAATATTTTGATGGTGTGCCATTTTGCGATTTAAAAATATTTGATGTGTTGAACCGCCGTTTGACGATGAGCGCCAATGTGCAGTATGGCAATTCTACACCCATACGGTACTCTAATTTTTTTAAGCACAATAGCTCGCTTACTGTTAATGCCAATCGTGGCACCAGTGGTATAGATGGCAGCCTGAGCACGGCTGCCGGTGCAGCCTTTGCCAACAAAAAGCTGACCGTGTGTGTGCTGGGGGATGTGAGTTTCTTTTACGACTCTAACGCGTTGTGGAACAATTATCTATCGCCTAAACTGCGGATAATTGTGATTAATAATAATGGAGGCAATATCTTCCGGTTGATAGACGGGCCTAACAAAGTGGCCGATTTTGAGCAGTTTTTTGAAACACGCCACCAACTAACGGCCAAACACCTGGCTAGTATGTATGGACTGCCTTATTATTTTTGCGATTCGCAAGACGAACTGGAACAAACACTGGATAGTTTTTTAAGCAACAGGAAAGGCGCAGCCGCTATACTTGAAATAAAGACTGATGGTGAGTTGAGTGCAGCCGTTTACCGTAAATATTTTGAATACTTAAGCCAAAACAAAAAGTGATGAGAAACTGGAAAACCATTAAAGACTACGAAGAGATAAAGTTTGAATTTTTTGAGGGCATAGCCAAGATAACTATTAACCGCCCGCGCTACCGCAATGCGTTTACACCGCTTACGGTAAAGGAGATGATAGATGCCATGAACACCTGCCGCGATAGCCAGGATATTGAAATAATAGTGTTTACCGGTGAGGGCGATATGGCCTTTTGCAGCGGCGGCGACCAAAACGTGCGTGGCCACGGCGGCTACATAGGTAAAGATACCGTACCACGCCTGAACGTGCTTGACCTGCAAAAACAAATACGCAGCATACCTAAGTGTGTAATAGCTATGGTTAACGGGTTTGCCATCGGCGGCGGCCATGTGTTGCACGTAGTTTGCGATTTATCTATAGCCAGCGAGAATGCACGGTTTGGCCAAACAGGCCCAATGGTGGGTAGCTTTGACGGCGGCTTTGGTGCCAGCTACCTGGCCCGCTGCGTAGGGCAGAAGAAGGCCCGCGAAATATGGTACCTGTGCGACCAATACGATGCACAGGACGCGCTCTCTATGGGCCTGGTAAACAAAGTAGTCCCTCTTGAAATGCTGGAAGATGAAACCGTAAAATGGTGCAAAAAGATACAGGAGAAATCTCCTCTATCTATCCGTATGCTTAAATCATCTTTCAATGCCGAGCTTGACGGGCAGGCGGGTATACAGGAATTAGCCGGTAACGCTACCCTGCTTTACTACCTGAGCGATGAAGCCAAAGAAGGTAAGAACGCCTTTATAGAAAAACGCAAACCAGACTGGAGCAAGTTTCCTAAGTTTCCGTAGGGGATTTTTTTTCATTCACATTTTATGGCAGTTTGGCTTTATGCTTTAGGTAAAAACAAATCACTGGCTGATTCAGAATTCAGTAATGAGGACTATGTGCGTATCCTTAATGATATAGAGTTAGACGCCCACCGTATTTTTGAAAGTATAAAAGAAGTATCTGGTCAGTTACCAGAACAGCCTTCACAAATAACCGCTTCATATAAGTGGGAGTTAATAGATGATTCTTTTTATGCCTGCCGTATAGGTTATAACTCTGTTTACGATGGCATGAGAATGATTTTACTTAACGATTTGATTTTATTGTACGGCCCGCGCGATGTTTTTTCATTACACGGAAATTTTTTGAATGTAATTTCCAATTCTTCCCGGGAGTATTATCATTCTTATTTCAAGCAAATACTGCGGGCTTTCGGTAGCGATTTTATTCTGTACTCACACGAATGGGCGGGGCTGTTTGCCGATGATGATAAGGGCTTTAACTACACTATGCTAAAGAAAGAATCTGCCTGGATAGGGAAATGCAGCGATTCTATTCATACTATGGGTAATTATTATTATGAAGAATTGCAACCTTTAACGATGAAATAGCTGTAGCCAATAGATATCATTAAAAAATCCTCCTCACACCCTCACCTTCCCCTGGTCCATTTCCATTTTTATAAAACATTCGTAAAACAAAAAAGCGGGTATTGCCCGCTTTTTTGTTTTGTATCAATATTCAATACTAGAATCTCTCTATTACCTCCCCGGTAGTCCTTTAATCATTCTGCCGGCGGTGCTCATTTTTTGCATGCTCTTCATCATGGCCTTCATCTGGTCGAATTGCTTAAGGAAGGCGTTTACCTCTTGTATGGTGTTTCCGCTGCCTTTGGCTATGCGCAGCTTGCGTTTGCCATCCAGTGCATCGGGGTTGCTTCTTTCGTGCGGTGTCATTGAGAGGATAATGGCCTCTACCTTTTTAAATGAGTCGTTGTTGATGTCCACATCTTTCAGCTGTTTACCTACACCCGGTAACATGCCTAACAGGTCTTTTACGTTACCCATTTTCTTTATCTGGGCCAGCTGTGCAAGGAAGTCGTTGAAGTCAAACTGGTTCTTGCGGATTTTTGCTTCCAGTTCCTTGGCTTTCTTTTCATCGTACTGCTCCTGCGCTTTCTCCACGAATGATACGATATCGCCCATGCCCAATATACGGCTGGCCATACGCTCAGGGAAGAACACATCAAGCGTCTCTACCTTCTCGCCGGTGCTTACAAACTTAATAGGCTTGCCTACTGTATAAGTAATAGTTAAGGCCGCACCACCCCGGGTATCACCATCTAACTTGGTAAGTACCACGCCGTCAAAATCTAATCTATCGTTAAAGGCCTTGGCAGTGTTCACTGCATCCTGGCCGGTCATAGAGTCAACTACAAATAAAATCTGGTCGGGCTTTGTTTTAGCTTTAATGGCCGAGATTTCATTCATCATCTCCTCGTCCACAGCAAGGCGGCCCGCAGTATCTATAATTACCAGGTCAAGGCCTAACGATTTTGCGTGAGCAATACCATTCAGTGCAATCTCAACCGGGTTTTTGTTTTCTTTTTCTGAGTATACGGGTATATCTATGTTACTCCCCAGCACAATCAACTGGTCAACCGCTGCAGGGCGGTACACATCGGCAGCCACCATTAGCGGACGCTTAAACTTTTTGGTTTTTAGCCAGTGCGCCAGCTTGTGCGTAAAGGTGGTTTTACCCGAACCCTGCAAACCTGCAATAAGGATTACAGCAGGGCTGCCCTTCAGGTTAAAGTCGGCCTCTTTGCCACCCATTAACTGGGTAAGCTCATCGTGCATTACCTTCACCATCAACTGGCCGGGCTGCAGGGCGTTAAGCACATCCTGGCCCATAGCTTTATCCTTTACCTTATCGGTAAAATCCTTGGCTATTTTATAGTTCACGTCGGCATCAACTAATGCACGGCGCACTTCTTTAATTGTTTCTGCTACGTTAAGCTCGGTAAGCTTTCCTTGTCCTTTAAGCGATTTAAACGCTCCTTCAATCCGTTCCGATAAATTTTCAAACATGGTATTTCAGTTGACGGTTAGCAGTTAGCTAACCTGTTTTTAAGAGGTGCAAATGTAGCAGAGATAGGGAAATTTGGTAGTAAATAGTGAATGGGGAATAGTTAATGCTAAAAGCAAGGGTGATTACTCCTACAAAGCCTCGTTACGTATACTTATAGACTTATCCTTCAAGGCTTTGTAAAACAATTGCCATGTTTTCTTATTGAGGCTGCTGGCAGGGTAAAAATAAGAATTGAAATTGGTGGTAATTACGCTTAAGCTAAGCACGCCTTTGGATGGCCTTTCAATGACTACTTCGTGTATATTGTCAAAGGCATAAGCATGTTTGCGCCAAAACCAGATAGTATTTTTTATTACCAGGTAGCCGTCTGTTATTATAAAGTAATTAAAGTTACGGCTTACGGCTAATGCAGGTATGGTAAAACCAATTAAGGCCAGCGCACCCCCAACTATAATTTTTGGGGTATTGCCCGGTAACATTATTAGTATTATGATAAACAACAATAGCAATGCAAAACAATAAAATACAATACCCTCAATAGTAAACAAATGGTTGCCATTGAACTCAACAGGGTTTTTGTTTAAAGCGGATGTGTCAACCGGTTGAGAATTCCTCATTTCAAAGTCAAGAGCATGCATGTTACTGTTGCGGCTTTGCAATAACTTATCTGCGCGTTGCAGTATAACCCGCAGATGTGGCATGTTGCGGTAATTATTGGCGGGTAAAACAATTGTGCTGTTATCCTTCAGAGTAATAACCGTGCCTTCCACATAGTATGGTATAAGTAAGGCTGAAACAGTTTGTTTACCAGTAAGTTCAATATGTTTAACCTCGCTCCAGTTAATAGTTGTCTTTTTAAATAAGTAGGAAATTGTAATTCCTGTATTGCTAATGCCAATTGCCGGAATGTACATGATGAACCGCACCGCAAAATAAATTGCTAATACCAATAAAGGTATACCCAGTGCAATCAACCCCACGCCATCATTACTGTTAGTAGGTAAAGTCTCTGCTCCGGTTATTATTAGTTGTAATGCAAAAAAGAAAGATAGAAAAGTAATACCCGCAGGCAGCAAAATACTATGTAATAAACTACGCTTGCTGTAAATGGATTTTGCCATACATCCTTACAATTTTACCAGCTTAACTACCTGCGTTTTTTCTATACCATGTACCTGTAGATAGTATATGCCTTTGGCCATTTCAAAGTTAAGTTCTGTTTTGGTGTTGCGTATAGTAGTTGTATATACCAGGCTACCGTTGGCGTCGAATATTTTTACTGTGCTGCCTGTGTAGCTATTGTCGCAGGCTATAACCCAATTGCCACTTTGAAGCGGATTAGGGAATACATTCAGTCGCATTTGGCTTAAATCGTTTATCCCCGTAATAGTCACCTGTATCACATTCGACATAGCTGTACATCCGTTGCTGTCGGTAACCTGCACCTGGTAGCCCCCACTGCTGGTTGCAACGTAGTTATTACCCTGGGCATTGATAATAAGGTTGCCTTCATAATACCATTGGTAAGAGGAGCCGTTGTAAACACTTAACGTATCGCCGCTTACGCTAACCGAAACCGAAGGCACCGGGTAAGCGCTTAATGCCAGGTGGTTCGATTCGGCTGTACAGTTGTTGGCATCGGTTACAGTTACATAGTAGTTTCCTGCGTTAACGGCTTGTATACAGGAGGTGGTTTTACCGCCGTTCCATAAGTAGGCCGAAAATCCTTGTGTAGCGCAAATCTCTACACTATCGCCCGGGCAAAACCGGTTGGCCGCGCTGGTAATAGTTATATCCGGCGTATCGGTTACTGTCAGGTTTAGGGTAGTGATAGAATCGCATCCACCTGCTGAACTTGTAGTATCAGAATATTGGCCGGCTGCTGTAAGCGTTTGCCCTGCAAAGGTGTAATTGGCACCCGGGCAAATACTATACGAGAAGGTTTCGGTAAGGGCAGGTGAAATAGATACCGCCGTAGTGGCTGTAGCACCTGTACAGTTATTTCCGCTTAGTGTATAGGTTACTGTGTAACTGCCCGCAGTGCTGGCAGCCGGGTTAATGGTGCCGGTGTTGGCGTTTATGCTCAGGCCGTTACCAGCACTAAAAGTACCACCTGTAGAACCGGTAATAGTAACTGCCTGCGGTGCAGCACCGGTGCAGAAAGATGCCGCCGGATAGGCTATTGATGCACTTGCGCCGGTCACAATTTCAACAGTAGCAGAGGTAGTAAAATCGGGGCAGCCTGCTATGCTGTAAGTAACAGTATAGGTGCCCGCTGTGCTTAGCGATGGGTTTACTGCACCGGTAGCGGCGTTTATGCTTAAGCCTTGTGGCGCGCTGAAGGTGCCGCCCTGCGAACCGGTTAGGGTTACTGTCTGTGCCGTGCTTACCGAATTACAGAATGGCGTGCCTGCATAGCTAATAGTGGCGGATGGAGTAGTGCTTACGCAGCAGCTATTGCCAAGGGCCGATACCAGGTAGCTGTTGGTTGGTTTCCAGCAGCAGTATTGCGCATTAAGCGAGTAAAGCGTGCCGCCGGGAAACTGGTTATTGAAGTAATCAAGTATCTGGTCAATAGTATTACAGCCCCCCTGGTTTACTGTGCTGTTGCAGCTGTAGGCGCAAATGATTCCGAAGTTATAGCCATTGGGGTTATTGAGCGTGGAGGCCGGAATGTCGTATATTGAATAATTGGCCGGTACCGGTCCGTTAATTACAGTGGCCGGTACATTTGGGTTACAATGCTGGTTGTTGGTATTAGGAAAGCCTGCGCGTATTACCCGCGTAACATTGCCTGCATAGGCTCCGGTCAGGTTTATCTCTACCGGTTCGTAGCTTACCACACCTATTTTAAGGTTAGGTATGTTTACATCTACATTAATATTAAGCGTGCCGCCATCGTAGTTGGTAAATACTATTACGTTGCCGTTGGCGCTGCAGGTGTTATTTACCGGTGCCTGTATAACTACGGTAGCTGTAGTGCTAAAGTTGCTGCACACGCCCGAATCGGACACAGCATAGGTTACGGTATAAGTACCCGGTGTGCTGGCCGATGGGTTTATGGCACCGGTGGTGCTATTTATAGAAAGGCCGCTGGTAGATGTAAATGTACCGCTGGCGGTGCCTGTAAGTGTTACAGGTTGCGGTGTACTTAGGCCGGTGCTGTAAGGGTTGCCCGGGTAATTAATGGCTGCGTTGCAGGGTGGCAACGATATGTTGCAGATATCCTGGTATATTGAATCTACCTGGTTGGCGGTTAACAGCTGCTGGCTGATAGAAGCATATTTAACGCAGCCCGCTTTTGCTTCGCACGGCACTGTGTTATCATCGCGAAAAAATATAATGGGAGTGGAGCTAGTAGCCGGTTTGTATATATTGCCGGTATCGGTATAGCTGGCAAACAGCACTCCATTTACATATACCGAAATAATATTGGTGTTGCCATCACGCACAAAGGTAAACAGGTAGTATATGTTTGGCTGAAAATACGGACAAGTGCCTACATTGCCGTTAGGGTAAAAATTAAGACAGTTGTTTAGCAGGTAAAAGCCCGCATCGGCACTGCTGTTGCTAAAATCGATGATGCGGGAGTAGCCGCTTAACACATTGAACTTGAATAATACATTTATGCTGTAACTGCCTGTAATGCTGTTGTTGGGATAGCTAAATCCACCTCCTGCATTAAAACAGAATACGTCGGCTACCGAACACAGGCCGTTATCGGTATTTATCGAATCGGTACCAAAGGCACCCGGCTGCGCGCTGCAAGCCAATGCCTCAGTTAATGTGCCACCGCCACCGGTGCCGGCAAAGGTGTTATTAAAGTAATATTCGTGCAGGGGTTGGGCTTGGCCAAGTAAGGCAGCACACATAAACAGCAGGGGTAAAGCAAATTTCATAGCAAAAATAGTTTTGCCGTAAAGTTACAATTGCTGCGCAAATAGTTTCTTAAAATAAAAAAGCAAGATGCGTTTTGCATCTTGCTTTTTTATTCTGTGTGCGTTAATTGTCTTAACGTGGTTTTACAGCGCCAAATACCTTGTCTATAATATCGCTACCGGTTTTGATAGGGTCTTTGCGTATTTTGGCTTCTTCCTGCGCTACCATATAAAATACGCCATCTACGCCTTTGCGGGTTACGTAGTCGGGCAGGTCGGTGCTTACCGGCGATACCAAAGGAATTTTGTTGTAGTAAGTCGTAATATCTTTCCAGTATTTGGTGGCCAGGCTTTTATCAAGCGCAGTTTTAATAGATGGCTTGAAAGCCGAAACAAGTCCTTCGCTGGTGGTGCGCTTTAAAAACTGCGTGGCAGCATCGGGTTGCTGGTTGCTCACAATGTTTACGGCATCGGTAACCGTCATTTGCTTAATGCCATTAATAAAAATAGGACCGGCCTGCTTGGCAGCGTCTTCGGCGGCGCGGTTCATGCTGGTAACCATATTATCTATCAGGCTACCCATACCCACGCTGCGCATGGTGCTTTCTACCTGCTTAAACTGTGCGGGGAACGGTATTTTTATCATGGCATTTTTCAAAAAGCCGTCGGTTACCGATACTTTATCAACCCCCACCTGCACACCCTTCATCAACGCCTCTTTAATAGCGCTGCTGGCATCGCCTTCAGTAATAGTATTAATAATGCTATTACCGCCGGTTTGGTTATTTGTATTTGAATTATCGGTACCACCCCTGCCGCCTGTGGTTTGTGGTGTAGTGCCGGTTTGAGTACCCGTTTGTGTGCCGGTACCTGTACCCGGACGGCCACCCGTAGTTTGCGGCTGGGTGGTTGTATTGGTTGGTGTAGTGGTAGTTTGTGTTCTGGTATTAGTTGGCTCAGCCGGTGGGGCAGTTTCGGTTTTTACCTTTGTAGCCGGTATAGTTAAGGTAGTGCCCGTTTGGCTATTTAAGGTTGGCTGAGTGGTAGTAGTGGTAGTTTTTACGGTAGCAGGTTTTGTAAGCGTTTTAGTAGTGGTAGACTTACTGGTAGTGCTTTTGGTAATAGTTTGAGGTACCTTTTTAGTGGTCGCTTTTTTAGCAGTTGTGCTGGCTTTGGCTGCCGGGGCTTTAGTGGCGGTAGTAGTTTGGGCCGCCGCGGGTTTTGCAGCCGTGGTGGTTTTGGTGGTGGTAGTGGTTTTTGTGGTGCTGGTGCTGCTTTGCCCACAGCTAACAAATGAGAACACACTGACAAAAACGGAAATAGCAATGGATTTAAGGGTGGTCATATATTTTTGATTTTTGTGTGGGTAAGCCAATTTAGGTGCCAAACTAAAATTAAATTAAGAAAAGCAGGCTACAGCTTTCATATTTAAACTTTGTTTTGAAATATTGCCCGCCCGGTTAAGTTCACATAACCTATAACAGGCAGTATGCTTCCGTGTAGTTATTTAAAACTTAACATTGGCTTAACATTGCAAGTATACTTTTGCGTTAACATTTAAAAACAAAAACAAGCAATATGGCTTTAGGTAAAATTTTTTCGTTTCTGGTACCCAAGGATAAAAATTTCTTCAAATTATTTGCCCAGTCTTCTGAAAACCTGGTAGAAATATCGAAGGCATTCTCAGAAATGGCAAATGCCAGCAAAGAAAAGCGCCACGAACTGCAAAAAAAGATATCGGACCTGGAGCATGTGGGCGATGAAATAACACACCAGATATTTACCGAGCTAAGCACCAATTTTATTACTCCATTCGACCGCGAGGATATCAGCTACCTGGCATCATCGCTTGACGATATTGTTGATTATATACACGGCTCGGCCAAGCGCATCGATACGTATAAAATAGACGAAATTTCGCCAGCCATGAAAAAGCTGTGCGAAATAATAGAGCACTCGGCCAAGGAGATTCACATTGCGGTTTCTAACATGAAGGATATGAACAACGCAGTGCGTATACGCGAAGCGATTGTGCGCATTAACAGCCTGGAGAACCACGCCGATGATGTGTTTGATACAGCTATTGCCGATCTGTTCGATAACGAGAAAGATGCAATTAAGATTATTAAGCTAAAGGAAATTCTTTCGAATATGGAAACTGCTACAGATAAATGCGAAGATGTAGCCAATGTAATCGAAACCATTATTGTAAAGAACTCTTAATTGATTATTGATTAATGATAGTTGATTATTCGCTTTTAATTATCAATAAGCAATCATCAATAATAAATTGTAACTCATGTTCGAAATTTTAGTTGCTATTATTGTTTTAGCCCTCATTTTTGATTTTATAAACGGGTTTCACGATTCGGCAAACTCTATTGCCACTATCGTTTCTACCCGGGTGCTTACCCCTTTTCAGGCAGTGGTGTGGGCTGCGTTTTTCAACGTAGTGGCCTATTGGCTTTCTACCGAGCTTAAAGTAGCCGATACGGTAGCTAAAACCGTAAAGCCCGAATCTATCACACTGGTAGTTATTGCAGCGGGGTTAATTGCCGCTATCTTCTGGAACTTGCTTACCTGGTACCTGGGTATTCCATCCAGCTCGTCGCACACGCTTATGGGCGGTTTTGCAGGTGCTGCTATTGCCCATGCGGGGTTCGATGTGGTAAACCTGGATAAGGTTATAAAAACAGTATCGTTTATAGTGCTGGCACCGCTTATTGGTTTGTTATTATCCTACTTCCTCTCTGTAATTTTATTGTGGGCCTGCAAACGCAGCAACCCGTTTAAAATGAACGACTGGTTTAAGCGCCTGCAGTTGGTTTCTTCGGCCCTGTTTAGCATAGGGCACGGGGGCAACGATGCGCAGAAGGTAATGGGTATAATAGCTGCTGCTATGCTGGTGTATGTACACAAGGGCGGCGTAGACCCGAACAACATACCCGCCTGGATGCAGATTATACAGGTAGATGGAAAAATAAAAGACATACCCCACTGGGTAGTTGTTGCCTGCTACAGCGCTATCGGTTTAGGTACCTTAATGGGCGGCTGGCGTATTGTAAAAACCATGGGTAGCAAAATTACCAAGATGACACCGTTTGAAGGCGTAGCTGCCGAAACAGCGGGAGCTATTACCCTGTTTGCCACCGAAAGGCTCGGTATTCCGGTTTCAACCACGCATACCATTACCGGTTCAATAATCGGGGTAGGGCTTACCAAGCGTATCTCTGCAGTTCGTTGGGGGCTTACTATCAATATCCTTTGGGCCTGGATACTTACCATACCTGTTTCGGGGGCGGTAGGTGCTATTATCTACTTTATAGCCAGCAAGTTTTTTGGCGAGTAAAAAAAAATAAGGCCTGTTTAACAGGCCTTATTTTTTGCTATTCTTTTATCAGCCTGCCCTTTAGCTCTTCACTACCCGGCGTAGCTATTGTTACAAAATAGTAGCCGGTGGTTAGCAATGCCGTGTTAATCTCAAAATTGCCTGTAGCGTGTGTGCCCTGCATTACCTGGCGGCCCTGCACATCCAGCACGCGGTAAGTTGTAACGCCAGTAAGGCTGGTAGTTACCATCACTTTATCTTTAGCAGGGTTAGGGTATATTTTAACCGCATCGGCCACCGTGTTTTTTATACCAATGCTATACTCCATGCTTAGGTTTAAAATGACCACGCTGTCGCAGGTATTAGCCCCCACTATTGTATCGTAATAGGTTCCCGATTGCGTAATTGTCTGGTTGCCGAAAGTGTACTGGGCTACATCTACCACCGTGTCGTAAATAGTAGTTACCGGTATAGGCAGATTGTTCAGTGTGAGGGTATACAGGGTATCGCAGCCGCAGCCAAAGTTGTTTACAGTATCGGTATATAGCCCTGCCAGGGTGTATATAGTATCGCGGAAAATATAACTGCCACCGGGGCAAATGGCTGTATCGGTGGCAAAGGTTGCAAAGCCTTCCGACTGTACCGCAAAGGTTAATGCGGCGGTGCATCCGTTACTATCCATTACCTGTACGTTGTAGCCGCATGGCGGGCCCTGTATCAGCGAATCGGTGCTGGTGGTGTTCCAGTTGTAGTGGTATGGCTTTGTGCCGCCCAAAACCGCTACCGCCACCGGACCCGTAGCGGCCAGCGCACAATTTACCGGCGGCGAGGTATTGATTAGCGACAGTGCGCCGGGCTCTTGTACCACATACAGCCATACACTACCGCAGTTACGTGAATCTAACACCGTTAAATAATAATTTCCCGCTCCCAGGTGGTAAATATCCTGCGTTGTATCGCCGTTGTTCCATTCATAATGATGGGGAGGAGTGCCGGCGTAGGCCGAAGCATTTATCATGGCATTCTGCAGGCCACTGCAGGTTACGTTAGCTATAAGTCCTGATGTATAAAGTTGGTAAGGCGCATTTAGCTCTATCGTATCTACAAATGAAAAATTATTGCTGCCCGAAATGGTTACGATATATATTCCTTCCGCCAGATTATTTATGTCCTCATTTACCGAGCCGGTACTCCACTGATAGGTGTACGGCGCATCATCGCCCTCTACCGTTAAATTAATAGCGCCGTTGCTGCCCCCGAAACAGCGTATTGGGGTAATATCTGCAAATACAAAAAACGGCTTATGGCCCACACCAACTGTAAAGGTGGCTGCTGCTGTGCAACCTGCCTGATCGGTTACTGTAAGTGTATAATTGCCACGCAGTAAATTAAATATGTTTTGTGTGGGGTCGGTGTTTGACCATATAAATGAAAAGGGAGCTTGTCCGTTTACTACAGACGAAATAATAAAACCATCCTGCGCTGTTGTTGTACTCGCCGGGTTTACACCCGCACTTACGAACATAGGGTTTGGGCTGATAATACCCGCCTGTATTACCATAATCTGGTTTTGCTGATCTTTTACAGTTATGGTATATAAACCAGGGCTAAGGTTGCTGAATACATTACTGCTTTGATAGCTGCCGTTGTTTAGTTTATACTCAAACGGGGCATTGCCTCCAAAAGTAATTATCGAGATAGCTCCATCGGTAGCATAATGACAACTGGCATCCGTTACATCGGTCCATACCTGGTACGGAACTGTGCCATTAGTTACTGTTACGCATGTATCAAATGAACAATTTGCGGCATCGGTAACTGTAAGGCAGTAGTTGCCGGGTTGTTTAGGGACCGTATTATCAGTGCTTTCTCCTGTCGACCATTCAAAGAAATAGGGTGGTGTGCCGCCTGCTGCACTTGCGCTAAGACTTCCGTTGCCATAAGTTGCGCTGGTATCTGGCGCTACAACCACCCCAATTTGCAGCGGGGCAGTTGGCCCCGTAATAAGCGGATGCAGGGTAATAGTATCGCCGGCGTTGTCTTTTACTACAACCATGTAATTGCCGGGCCAAAGGCCGCCGAACACATTATTAAACTGGTAAGGGCCATTATTTAATTTATATTGAAAAGGGGGCGTACCTCCCGTTGCCGCTATAGCAATAGAGCCATTGGGGCCATAGCAGCTTACATTCGAGATCGAAATATTTGCTGTAAGTGGCTGACTGCTAATATTTAATGCTAATATTGCGCAGAAAAGTGTTGTAAATAGTGCTTTCATAAGGTGTAGGTTAAACTGGAATTTTTGTAACCAATGCCAATATAGTGGATATCTTTAAACAGCAGGTATTAATAGCAATTTGGTTTTTTAGAAACAATCGATATATTTGCGCTCCCAAAAAATAAAGATTTATGCCTAAGCAAAAAACAAATTCCGGTGCCAAGAAAAGATTTAAGGTTACCGGGTCAGGTAAAATAAAGCGTAGCAAGGCCTATAAGCGCCACTTGCTGGGCAGCAAAAGCAAGAAAAGAAAAGAAGAACTTGCTAAATCTACCTTCGTACACAAGAGTGATGAGCATCGCGTTAAGCTGATGCTTGGAATGGCTTAATATTTAAAAGAATAAGTAACAGTAAAATAATCAAGAAATGCCACGTTCAACCAACGCCGTAGCGTCAAGAAAGAGAAGGAAAAAAATACTCGATAAGGCCAAAGGATATTTCCTTAGCCGTAGCAAAGTATATACCGTAGCTAAAAATGCCGTAGAGAAAGCAGGTGTTTATTCTTATGTAGGCCGCAAGCTGAAAAAGAGAGATTACCGCGCCCTGTGGATAACTCGTATAAATGCAGCCGTTCGTGAAGAAGGTTTGACTTATTCAAGATTTATTTCTAAGTTAGCATCAGCAAACGTTGAATTGAACAGAAAAGTTCTTGCAGACTTAGCCCTTAACAACCCGGAGGCTTTCAAGGCGGTTGTTGCCAAAGTAAAATAATTAAAGATTTAGTGTTTTCATAGGTTCAAAGTTGGTCGTCAGAAATGGCGGCCTTCTTTGTTTTTTTGCCCAACCTTAATTTCAGGCGTTTATCAGAGGAGAAAACCGGTATCAACCGGTTATTTTTTTGCCCTGAAATCATCTTTACTTATTCCTCACAATAAGCCACTAACGGAATTCCGGTATCAAATCTGATTCTGTTGTGCAGGCATATCACACCTTATTAGTTGCCGATTTTTTAAGGAGAATACATACATGCCTGGGTAGGCAAATATTTTTGGTATAGCTCCTAAAGTCCTTTTTTTGCCGCGTTTGGAATGATTAATGGCGTTTTTGGCGTAATAAATTGATTGTTAATTTTTTATGAGTACAGTTGTTTTAATGGCGAAAAATGAAGTTCCGTCAGTTGCAAAATGTGGAAAAATATTTTTCTAAAGGGTATAACGGGGGCAATATATCCGGTAATCATTATCCAATATTTTCTGTGCTGTAACGACATATACTCAGCCAATTACTAAGCGTAATTGAGTTACTCTGATACATTTGCACCGCCAATTACAAGTAATACATGCCCGAAGTTAACGAACCAGCCAAACGAAAGCTGATAAGCTGGAAAGAGATTGTTGAATCGCTGAGAATTTACCGGTTTATACTGCCCTACAAATGGCAGTTTATTATAGGTATGCTGTGTCTGGTGGTTTCTACAGGTGTGGTTACCATTATACCCGGTGGGTTTGGCCAGCTGATAGATGCGGCTACACCCGCCAAAGAGGTAATAAGCAAAGTTATTGCAGTAGTAAAATCTAACCTGCCAGATGACCAAAAGCTGGCACAGGTAACAGCACTGGTAAATGGTTATAAATCAGAAATCAGCCCCGAAAAGCTTAAAGAAATAGGCATTATACTGGGCATAGTGTTGCTTATACAGGCTGTGCTTTCATTCTTCCGCATTTACCTGTTTGAGTACGTAAGCCAGAAGGCGATGAGCGCCATTCGCCGCGCACTGTACGAGAAGATAATAACCCTGCCTATCCGTTTTTTTGAAGAGAACCGCGTAGGCAACCTCACCTCGCGCATCAGCAGCGATGTATCGCAACTGCAGGATGCACTGACTAATCACCTGGCATTTTTTGTAAGGCAATTGGTATTGCCGCTGGTATGTATCCCCTTCGTGTTTGCCATCTCCTGGAAACTCTCTATCATCATATTGGCGCTGCTGCCGGTACTGGTTATTGCCGCGGTAATCTTCGGTAAATTCATCCGCAAGATATCGCGCAAGGCGCAGGACGAACTGGCCGAGAGCAATACTATAGTGGAAGAAACTTTTCAGGCAGCCGATGTGGTAAAGGCTTTTACCAACGAAGGTTACGAAACGCGCCGCTACTCTAAAATTAATGAGAACGTGGCCGCCATTGGTATGCATGCGGCTAAGTACCGCGCAGGCTTTGTGTCGTTTATCATATTCGCCATGTTTGGCGCTATTGTGTTTATAGTATACGCCGGTCTAAACGAGGTGGCCAAGGGCACAGAAAATGGCGGTATAAGCATGGGCCAGCTAATCCAGTTTTTCCTGCTTACTATTTTTATAGGCAGCTCGCTGGGCGGCTTAAGCGAAAGCTACTCGGTGTTGCAAAAAACTATCGGTGCATCGGAGCGCATTAACGAAATACTGGGCGAAGCAAGCGAAACAAAAGTCGCTGATGAAAATTTGTCGGATGTGGTGAAGGGTAATGTAGAATTTAAGGATGTTCATTTTACTTACCCTTCGCGCAAAGATATGCAGCTGTTCAGCGGCCTTTCGTTTAAGGTAGAAGCCGGGCAGAAGATTGCATTGGTAGGTCCCAGCGGTTCGGGTAAATCTACCATAGTAAAATTACTGAGCGGTCTATATCCGTTTGATGCCGGTGATATTACTATAGACGGCAAAAGCATACGCAATTATAACATAACGGCGCTACGCAAAAACTTTGGCACCGTGCCGCAGGATACTATTTTGTTTGGCGGCACCATACTCGAAAATATTGCCTACGGCAAACCCAACGCTACTAAAGATGAAATTGTGGCTGCTGCTAAAAAAGCGAATGCCTATAGCTTTATAGAATCGTTCCCCGATAAATTTGAAACCATAGTGGGAGAGAGGGGCGTAAAAATATCGGGCGGACAAAAACAACGTATTGCCATAGCACGCGCTATACTGCGCGACCCTAAAATTTTGATACTGGATGAGGCTACTTCAGCCCTTGATAGCGAAAGCGAAAAGCTGGTGAAAGAAGCCTTGAGCGAGTTGATGAAGAACCGGACAACATTTATAATTGCCCACCGTTTATCTACCATTCGCGAAGCGGATATGATACTGGTGATTAATAAGGGTAAAATTGTAGAGCAGGGAACGCACACCGAACTATCTAAAATGGATAACGGGCTTTATAGTAACCTGCTTAAGTTGCAGTACGAATTAGAATAGTATTAACTAACCTTGTATTTAATTCCCCCTTTAGGGGGCTAGGGGGCAATGAAAATAAGCGCATCTATTTATTCAGGCAAAGGCAAAACACCGGAACAACTGGTGAAGGAACTTGATGCGCATGCAATAGATATGCTGCATGTAGATTGTGCCGATAACGATAAGGTGTTTGATGACATTGCCGCTATCCGTAAAATATCTTCTACACCTATAGACCTGCATATTATATCGGCAGAGCCTGAAAAGTATTTGCAGCAGATAGAAGACCTGAAAATTGAGTATGTAAGCTTTCAGTACGAGAACCTGAAACAGCTACCGGCGCTGCCCAAAGGTGGTGTAACCAGGTTTGGCTTATCTATAATCTCATCTACGCCGTTATCAATTTTCAACGACACTAAAGTCCTCCCTCTTGGGGAGGATTTAGGAGGGGCTGGATATTCCTTCGTAATGCTAATGACCACTGTGCCGGGCCAGAGCGGTGGACAGTTTAACCGCGAGACGTTTCAAAAAGTAATTGACTTTAAAAGCCGCTACCCCAAAACAAATGTGCATGTAGATGGTGGGGTAAATGATGAAATTGCCTACATTCTGCGGCTGCTGGGCGTAAATGCCATTGTATCGGGCAGCTACCTGGTTAACCACGAATCGCTGGGGGCGGGTATGCTTAGTTTTCATAAAACCAACAACGGGCACAGCAATTTTAAAGTAGCGGAGTTTGCCACACCGGTTAAATACTTACCGGTGCTAAAAAAGAACGGGCAGGATTTTAAAAC